>NZ_CAXQBM010000017.1:0-57571 GCF_964222115.1 Alteriqipengyuania sp. | reverse complement strand
AGATCGCGAGGATCGACCACCAGCTCACATCAAGCTTCCGGAATGATGACCTGTACCTGCGGGCGCTTGCCAGACCAGCGATTGGCGGCACGCCGCGCAGCAAGACGAGCAGCCTCGTGCCTAGCGGCAGGGTCGTTCGCATCCCTGCCCCGCAGCCTGCGCAGCGCCTCCTGCACGTCGCGCGTAGCCTCGGCCACGAGATCGGGGAAATCCTCGTCCAGAGGGATGCCCATGGCGCGGATCGTCACGTCGTCTTTGCCCGTCAGCACCACCATCAGCACGCCGTCGCGCGACAGGCGGCGGCGTTCGGTGATCGCGTTGCCATCGGCGGGCACGATGATGTCGCCATCCAGCACGAGCCGCCCGGTCGGCACCTTGGCGATCTTGCCCGGTTCGCCAGGGGCAAGGCTTACGATATCGCCATTCTTCTGGAACACGGCGTGCGGAATGCCTTCGGCGAGGCCGAGCCGTGCCTGCTCCTGCATGTGGCGGACCTCGCCGTGGACCGGCACCAGCACCTCGGGCTTGAGCCACTCGTACAGCGCCTGCAATTCGGGGCGACCAGGGTGGCCGGAGACGTGGATCATGCTCTGCCGGTCGGTCACCATCACGATCCCGCGTTCGGCCAGCTGGTTCATCACCTTGCCGATGGAAATCTCGTTGCCCGGGATCTGGCGGCTTGAGAACAGCACCACGTCGCCGCGGGTAAGCTCCAGCGGATGGTTGTTATCCGCCATGCGGCTGAGCGCAGCACGCGGCTCGCCCTGCCCGCCGGTCGCGAGAATCAGCACCTTGCCACGCGGCAGGTTCATCGCGGTGTCCCAGTCGACCGGCTTCGGGAAGTCCGTCAGATAACCGCAACCCTGAGACACTTCGAGGATACGGTCGAGCGAGCGCCCCGCAATCACCACCTCGCGCCCGGTTTCACGCGCGATTTCGCCCAGCGTATGCAGGCGCGCGACATTGGACGCAAAGGTGGTGACGACTACGCGCCGGTCCGGCCAGTTCTGTACTTCCTCCAGCAAGCCCTTGAAGACCGCGCCTTCGGAACCACTCGGTTCGGGATTGAAGACGTTGGTGCTGTCGCACACCAGCGCCAGCACGCCTTCTTCGCCGATCTCGCGCAGCTCGTCTTCGGTCGTCGGCTCGCCGATGATCGGGTCTTCGTCGAGCTTCCAGTCACCGGTGTGAAACACCTTGCCATAGGGCGTGTCGATCAGCAGCGCGTTGCCCTCTGCAATCGAGTGCGCCAGCGGCAGGTAACGGATCCCGAACGGCCCGATCTGCATATCCTCGTCGCCTTCACGCACGATATGCAGCGGCACTTCCTTTTCGAGCTGCGCTTCCTCCAGCTTGCGGCGAACCAGCTCTGCGGTGAACGGCGTTGCGTAGAGCGGTACGCCCAGATCGGCGGCGAAGTAGGGGACTGCGCCGATATGATCCTCGTGCGCATGGGTCAGTACGATGCCGAGCAAGTCCTCCTGCCGGTCCTCGATGAATTCGAGATCGGCGAAAACCAGTTCGATACCGGGATATTCGTTGGCGCCGAAGGTCATCCCCAGATCGACCATCAGCCATTTGCCGTCGCAGCCGTAGAGATTGACGTTCATCCCGATCTCGGCCGAACCGCCAAGTGCCAGGAAAAGGAGTTCGTTCTCCGGCTTGAAATTCTTCTTCATTCTATTCCTTGTCGATGGTCCGCTGGGCCAGCAATTGCAGCCCGCGGATCGTCAGGTCCGTGTCTACCACGTCAAATATGTCCGTATGGTCGTCGAACAAGACCGAGAGGCCGCCGGTGGCGACAACCTTTGCCGGGCGCCCGATCTCCGCCTTCATACGGGCGATCAGGCCTTCCATCATCGCGACATAGCCCCAGAACACGCCGATCAGCATTTGATCCTCGGTATTGCGGCCGATCACGCTGTCGGTCTCTGGCGCGTGGATGGCGATACGAGGAAGCTTGGCAGTCTTGCCGACCAATGCATCGAGCGAGAGATTGATGCCCGGCGCAATGATTCCGCCCTTGTAAGCGCCATTGAAATCGACGACCTCGAACTTGGTTGCCGTGCCGAAATCGACCACAATCATGTCGCCGCCAATCATCTCGTGCGCTGCAATGCAATTGAGCGCGCGGTCCGCACCCAGCGTGCTGGGCAGGTCGACATCGATCTCGAAATTCCACGCCGCATCGCCCTGCCCCGCGATGATCGGTGTGAGGTCGAAATATTTTTCGCACAACACGGCCAGGTTATGGTCCGCACGCGGCACGACAGAACCGAAGATGATGTGCGTGATATCCTCGCGCGCCACGCCCTCGATGCCGAGCAGCTGGAACAGCCATACGGCGTATTCGTCACCCGTGCGGCGCCCGTCGGTGGAAATGCGCCAGCGCGCGCGCAGTTCATCGCCGTCGAACAGCGCGAACACCAGGTTCGTATTCCCGACATCGATTGCGAGAAGCATCAGCTATCCCCTGTTTGAGTCATGGCGCCAGCATCACATCGCCTGCGTGAATGACACGCATGGCCCCATCGGCCAAGCGAAGGCGCATCGAGCCATCGGGCTCTAGACCGTCGAAGCGGCCGCTCACGGTGCCGCCATCGGGTTCGTGAACATTGACTGGGGTACCGTTTGGCGTGCCCGCCGCACTCCAGCTCCGAAGTAGTGGTTCGATCCCGTAAGTGCGCCAGCGTTCCAGCCCGGTTGCGAAGTGCGCTGCCAGGCTCTCGGCAAAGGCATCGCGATCCGGCGCCGGACCGAATGCCGTGAGAGCGAGAGTCTTGCGGTCGGGAAGTTCGGGCGCAGAAACCAGGTTCACCCCGATCCCGATCACCACCGCGTCCTGCGCGCCCTCCAGCAATATCCCCGCGACCTTCGCATCGCTAACCAGCAGGTCGTTAGGCCACTTGAGCGCCAGACTATGCAGGTTGGGCGCCAACGCCTGGACCGCGTCGAACAGGGCGACGCCCGCGAGCAGAGACAGCGTGTGCGCGGGCGGTTGGCCCGGATGGATACGCACGATGGTGGAGCCCATGAAATTGCGCAGCCCGTCGCGCCAGTTCCTGCCCTGCCTGCCGCGCCCCGCACTCTGACGGTCGGCAACAAGCCAATCGCCCTCGCGCACGGGCTCACCATTGCGCAGTGCGTCGAGCAGGTCGGCGTTGGTGGAGCCGGTTTCGGGTACTGTGCGGATCAAGATGTCACGGGTGCATGCAGCGTCACACGCCCGCAAACAGGCCCGCCGCCGCCGTGTCGGTCATCAGCTCCAGGCCGCGCGTCAGGAACCAGCCCAGCGGAGAGATCAGCAGGGTGCAGATACCCAGGATTGCCCATTGCGAGGCACTCGCACTCTTCGTGGCACGCCCGACCGCTTCGTCGAAGAACATCACCTTGACGAACTTGATGTAGTAGAATGCACCGATCACGCTGGCCGCAATGCCGATCACCGCGAGGGGAATCAGGCCTGCCTCGACCACGGCGCGGAACACTTCCAGCTTGGCGAAGAAGCCCATCAGCGGCGGGATGCCAGCGAGGCTGAACATCAGGATCAGCAGGCACCAAGCAATGCCGGGGCGGGTGCTGGACAGCCCTGCAATATCGTCGAACGTTTCGAGGTATTCGCCTTCGCCATTGCGCAGCATCAGGACCGCCACAAAGCTGCCGAGCGACATCACGACATAGATCGCGAGATAGAACAGCATCGCGCTCGCGCCCGCAGGCGTGGCGGCGGCAAGCCCGATCAGGATGAAACCGACATTGTTGATCGAGGAATAGGCGAGCAGGCGCTTCAGGTTGTTCTGCCCGATAGCGCCCAGCGCACCGACCACGATCGAGGCGAGCGCGGCGAAAATCACGATCTGGCGCCATGCGTCGGGCTGCGATCCGAAAGCGTCCAGCGCCACGCGCGCAGTCAGCGCAATCGCAGCAACCTTTGGTGCGGTGGCGAAGAAGGTCGTCACCGGGGTGGGCGCACCTTCGTACACGTCGGGCGTCCACATGTGGAACGGCACAGCGCTGACCTTGAAGGCGAGACCCGCGAAAACGAAGATCAGGCCGAACAGCGCGCCGGTCGAAAGGCCCGCCTCGTGCGCTTCGCGGATGCCCGCAAAGCTGGTCGTGCCAGTGAACCCGTAGGTCAGGCTCATCCCGTAGAGCAGGATACCGCTGGCGAGCGCACCGAGCACGAAATATTTGAGGCCTGCTTCCGCAGACCGGCTGTCATTGCGCAGGAAACTCGCGAGCACGTATGCTGCAAGGCTGTTCAGCTCGAGCCCGATATACAGTGTCATCAGGTCCGTTGCGGAAACCATGATGCTCATGCCCAAGGTCGCGAACACCACCAGCACCGGATATTCGGGCTTCATCGCCCGGCGATGCTCGAAGAAACCGGGCGCGATCACAAGGCAACCGATTGCGGCAAAATACGTAAGCAGCTTGGCAAAAGCAGCAAAGGCGTCCGCGCTGATCTGGCCGTAGAAGGCCATCGCGGGCTCGCCTCCAGCGCCATTGATGAGCGCGGGGGCGACAAGGAAGGCTGCAGCGGCAATTGCCGTCACGGCCAGGATCGAGACAAGGCGGCTCGACTTTTCACCCGCGAACGCCGCGATGATGAGCAGCAGTAGCCCGGAGACCGTGAGGACCAGCTCGGGAACGATCAGCGCGAAAGAGGTTGCGTAGTCCATTAGTGTTCGCCCTCGGACCCGTGTCCGTCGCTGCTGTCGTGATTTTCGCCTTCGGCCTCACCGTGGCTGTCCCCGCCATCATGGCCATTGCCATGATCGCCGCCATGCGAGCCTTCGATATAGTTTGCCTCGTGCGCCCGCGGGCTACCGATCTGTACATCCGCGTCAGCGACAGGCGCGGCCCGTGCAATGCGTGCCTCGATTGCGGCAATGTCGCTGCGCATCGGGGCGAGGAAGCTTTCGGGATAAACGCCCATCCACAGCACTGCCGCCGCGACAGGGGCCAGCATCAGCCATTCACGCGCATTCAGGTCGGGCATGGCGGCAGCGTCTTCGTTCTTCTGCTCGCCGAACACGACGCGGCGGTAGAGATAGAGCATGTAGCCCGCCCCCAGGATGATCCCCGTGGTCAGCACGAAGGTCGTGGTGCTCGAAATCTGATACACGCCTGCAAGGCTAATGAACTCAGCCACGAAGCCGCTCGTCCCCGGCAGGCCGATGCTGGCCATGGTGAACAGCATGAAGAACAGCGCGTAACGCGGCATGTTGATGGCGAGCCCACCGTAACGGTCGATCTCACGCGTGTGCAGCCGGTCGTAGATCACGCCCACGCACAGGAACAGCGCGCCCGAGACGAGACCGTGCGAGAGCATCATCACCATCGCGCCCTCGATACCCTGCGAGTTGAAGGCGAAGAGGCCTGCTGTCACGATCGCCATGTGCGCGACGGAGGAATAGGCGATCAGCTTCTTCATGTCGTGCTGCACCAGCGCGATCAGGCTGGTGACTACCACTGCCACCATCGAGAGGCCGAAGACCAGCCACACGAATTGCGCGCTCGCTTCCGGGAACATGGGGAGACTGAACCGGATGAAACCATATCCGCCCAGCTTCAGAAGCACGCCCGCCAGGATCACCGAGCCCGCAGTGGGCGCCTGCACGTGCGCGGCGGGCAGCCAGGTGTGGACCGGCCACATCGGCATCTTCACCGCGAAGCTGGCGAAGAAGGCCAGCCACAGCCAGGTCTGCGCCTGCGGATCGAAATCGTACTGCAGCAGCGTGGGAATATCGCTCGTCCCCGCTTCGTTGATCATCCACAACATGGCGACCAGCATCACGACCGAGCCGAGCAGCGTGTAGAGGAAGAACTTGAAGCTGGCGTAGATGCGGTCCGCCCCGCCCCAGATGCCGATGATCAGGTACATCGGGATCAGGCCGGCTTCGAAGAAGATGTAGAACAGCAGGATGTCCTGCGCGGCGAAGGTGCCGATCATCAGCAGTTCGACCAGCATGAACGCAGCCATGTATTCGCCCACGCGCTTGGTGATCGAGGTCCAGCTGGCAAGGATGCAGATCGGCATCAGGAACACGCTGAGCATGATGAGCATCAGCGCAATGCCATCGATTCCGAGCGCGTACTGGAAGCCCGCAAACAGGTCCGCACGCTCGGTGAACTGCCACTGCGCACCGCCGATGTCGAAATTGAGCCACAGGACGATGCCCAGTGCGAGGTCGATCAGGGTCGCGATCAGCGCGATCCAGCGTGCATTCGAAGCGCTGGAAACCATGCACAGCACCGCCGCAACCAGCGGGACGAGCAACATCAGCGAAAGGATCGGCAGGCCCTCCATCACAGCAGCACCCACGTGATCGCGGCGACAAGGCCCAGCAGCATGATCAACGCATAGGTGTTGAGCATGCCCGACTGGATGCGTTTCGCACCCGCCGCGCCCTGCTTGACCACCCAGGCCGCGCCATCGGGCCCGAACCGGTCGACCACGCCGATATCCAGCTGTTTCCAGAACACCCGGCCGAACCAGAAAGCAGGTTTGACGAACAGGAAGTTATACAGCTCGTCGAAGTACCACTTGTTGAGGAAGAACCGATAGATCGGCCCCAGCTGGTCGGCAGCAGCTTCCGGCACCTTGGGGTTGCGGATGTAGGCGTACCAGGCAGTCAGCAGACCCAGAAGCATCGCCACCGTCGCGGTCAGCTTCACCCACAGCGGAACGCCGTGAATGGAGTGGATCAGGTTCTCGTTGAAGAAGACCGATCCCTTCCAGAACGCCTCGGCGTCCACGAAGGGCTCGTAGAACACGAAGCCCGCGGCCACTGCGCCAATGCTCAGCACGATCAGCGGCACCAGCATGACCCACGGCGCCTCGTGCGGGTGGTAACCCGCAGTACCGTCGTTCTCTTCGGTCGAAGGCACGTGGTGCGTCGGGCTGTCGCCCGCATGTTCCTGCGCTGCAGGATTGTGCTCGTCCGGCTCGTCATGGCCATAGTGCACGGCGTGCTGGATATGCTCGCTGTCGGCCCAGCGCGGCTTGCCCCAGAAGGTCAGGAACATCAGGCGCCAGGAATAGAAGCTGGTCAGCAGCGCAGCGATCGCACCCGCCCAGAAGGCGAAGTTGGATGCGCCCGTCCCGCGCGCGAAGGCCGCTTCGAGGATCGCATCCTTGGAATAGAAACCGGCGAAACCGAACACGCCCACGATGCCGACGCCGGTGATCGCCAGCGTGCCCGCCATCATCGCCCAGAAGGTGATCGGGATATGCTTCCGCAAGTTGCCGTAATAGCGCATGTCCTGTTCGTGGTGCATCGCGTGGATCACCGCGCCCGCGCCGAGGAACAGCAGTGCCTTGAAGAAGGCGTGCGTGAACAGGTGGAACATCGCAACGCCATAGGCGCCCACACCGGCGGCAAAGAACATGTAACCCAGCTGCGAGCAGGTCGAGTAAGCGATCACCCGCTTGATGTCCCACTGCGTCGTGCCGACCGTGGCGGCGAACAGCGCGGTCGCCCCGCCCACGTAGGTCACGAAGGTCAGCGCGTGCGGCGCGGTTTCGAACATCGGCGAGAGGCGGCAGAGCATGAACACGCCTGCGGTCACCATGGTGGCTGCGTGGATCAGCGCGGAGACCGGGGTCGGGCCCTCCATTGCGTCGGGCAACCACGTGTGCAGGCCCAGCTGCGCGGACTTGCCCATCGCGCCTACGAACAGCAGCAGGCACAGGATATCCATCGTCATCAGGCGCATGCCCATGAACGTGATGGAGCTGCCGCTCATCGCAGGGGCTGCGTCGAGGATTGCTGGGATCGAAACCGTGCCGAACACTAGGAACGTACCGAAAATGCCGAGCATGAAGCCGAGGTCGCCCACGCGGTTGACCACGAAAGCCTTGATCGCGGCGGCGTTGGCGCTGGGCTTGCGGTACCAGAAACCGATCAGCAGGTAGGATGCGAGGCCCACGCCTTCCCAGCCGAAGAACATCTGCACCAGGTTGTCCGCCGTCACCAGCATCAGCATCGCGAAGGTGAACAGGCTCAGGTAAGCGAAGAACCGCTCCTGGTGCGGGTCCTCTTCCATGTATCCCCAGCTATACAGGTGCACGAGCGCGGAAACGCTGGTGATTACGACCAGCATGACTGCGGTCAGCGTGTCGACCCGCAACGCCCAGTCGAAACTGAGATCGCCTGACTGCACCCACTGGAGAACCGGCACGACCTGCGCTTCGGCGCTACCGCCGAGGAAACCGAGGAAGATCGGCCAGCTTAGCGCGCACGAGGCGAACAGCGCGCCGGTCGTTACGACCTTGGAACCGGTCTTGCCGATGGCGGCGCCGAACAAGCCGGCGATGATCGCCGCAAGCAGGGGCAGGAATACGATAAGGAGGATAGAGGTCTGCACGTGTGGTTCAGCCCTTCATCCGGTTCACATCGTCGACCGCGATGGTACCGCGATCACGGAAGAAGATGACGAGGATCGCAAGCCCGATGGCCGCTTCGCCCGCCGCCACGGTCAGCACGAACATCGCGAAGATCTGGCCGGTAAGGTCGCCAAGGAACGCGCTGAACGCGACGAGGTTTATGTTCACCGCCAGCAAGATCAGCTCGATCGCCATCAGGATAACGATCACGTTCTTGCGGTTGAGGAAAATGCCCAGCACGCCGAGCACGAACAGGATCGCACTGACGATGATGTAATGCTCGATGCCGATCACAGCTCGACCCCTTTACCAACGGTGGGCTGCTTCAGCTGCGTCGCATCCTTCGGGTTGCGACGGACCTGCTTGGTGATGTTCTGGTGACCGCGCGTGGTCTTGAGTTCGCGATGGGTCAGCACGATCGCGCCGATCATCGCCACCAGCAGGATCAGGCCCGCTGCCTCGAACACGAAGATATATTTGGAATAGAGCAGCTGCCCGACATTGGCGATATTGCTTTCGGCCAGGTTGGGCGCGTTCTCGCCCGTGGCCGCGCCGAGTTCCAGCGACCCAGCGCTCAGCGCGCCGATGCCCAGCACCAGTTCGGCCAGCAATATCGCGGCAATCGCCAGCCCCAGCGGGAAGTTCTTGATGAACCCGGCACGCAGTTCGGCAAAGTCGATGTCGAGCATCATGACCACGAACAGGAACAGCACAGCGACCGCGCCGACATAGACGACGACCAGCAGCATCGCGATGAATTCCGCGCCCAGCAGCACCATCAGCCCTGCCGCGTTGAAGAACGCGAGAATCAGCCACAGCACCGAATGCACGGGATTACGGCTCATGATGACCAGCACGGCGCTGGCGATCACGAGAAACGCGAAAAGGTAGAAGGCGATGGCCTGAATCATGCGCTTAGAATGATGCCCCGAATGTGGTCTGACGCGCGCCTAGCGGTAGGGCGCGTCGGCTTCAAGGTTCGCCGCGATGGCGCGTTCCCATTTGTCACCATTGGCGAGCAATTTTGCCTTGTCGTAGAGCAATTCCTCGCGCGTTTCCGTCGAATATTCGAAGTTCGGCCCTTCGACCACCGCATCCACCGGGCACGCTTCCTGGCAGAAACCGCAATAGATGCACTTGGTCATGTCGATATCGTAGCGCGTGGTGCGGCGCGACCCGTCGGCGCGCGGTTCGGATTCGATGGTGATCGCCTGCGCGGGGCACACCGCCTCGCACAGCTTGCAGGCGATGCAGCGCTCTTCCCCGTTGGGGTAGCGGCGCAGCGCATGTTCGCCGCGGAAGCGGGGGCTCAGCGGGTTCTTCTCGAAAGGATAGTTGATCGTCGCCTTGGGCTTGAAGAGATACTTCAGCGTCAGTGCGTGCGCCTTCACGAACTCAAACAGCGTGAAGGCTTTGATGGTCTGGGCGATACTCATTCTGTGTCCTCGTGGACGAGCGTGCAGGTTCCCTCGGTCTCGACCCAGTTCACCCGCGCATGGCGGGGGGTCGAGTCCCATTTCAGGGCGAAAGGGGCGGTCTTGGTCTTCAGTTCGAACGGTCCGACATCAAACCGGTGGACAGAGGCGTTTCCGTCGGTCCATTCGCCCGAAAGCTTCTCCGGCCAGCGATCCTCAACCTCTTGAAACCGCACTCCGTCGAGCGTCGAATCCGCATCGGTTGCCAGCGCGTAGAGCACGGCGTTGTCGCCGCGATAACGGCGCAGGAAAGCAGGGGTCGGCATATCGAGCAGAAAAGCGGACCCAATGCCATCGAAGCGGCATTCGAGCCGCCGATAATCCTCGGGTAGCGTTGGCACCGCGTGCATCGGCGCGGTCGACAGGAGGAGCGCAAAAATCATCCGTAGTGCCCCGTCGCCATCAGATATCCGCTGATGACGAACACGAAGATCAGGCTCATCGGCAGGAAGACCTTCCAGCCCAACCGCATCAGCTGGTCGTAGCGGTAGCGCGGTACGGTCGCCATCACCCAGCTGAACATGAAGAAGAAGAACAGCGTCTTGAGCAGGAACCAGATGATGCCCGGCACATAGTACAGCGGCGCCCAGTCGACCGGGGGTAGCCACCCGCCGAAGAACAGCAGCGTGTTGAGCGAACACATCAGCAGGATGTTGGCATATTCGCCCAGCCAGAACAGCGCGAAGCTCATCGAGCTGTATTCGGTCTGGTATCCGGCAACCAGCTCGCTCTCCGCCTCGGTCAGGTCGAACGGCACGCGCTGCGTTTCCGCCAGCGAGCTGATGAAGAACACCACCCACATCGGGAACAGCAGCAGGTTGAAGTAATAGCCGTTGACGATGCCAAGGCCGTGGCCGCGTTGCGCCTCGACGATCTCGGTCAGGTTGAACGTGCCGGCCCACAGGACGACGCAGATCAGGATAAAGCCGATCGAGACTTCATAGGAAATCATCTGCGCCGCAGCGCGCATGGCGCTGAAAAACGGGTACTTCGAGTTACTGGCCCAGCCCGCCATCACCACGCCGTAGACCGACAGAGAACTGATCGCGAGGATGTACAGCAGGCCGACATTGATATCCGCCAGCACCCAGCCATCCGCAAACGGTACCACCGCCCACGCGGCCAGCGCCACGGTGAAGGTGATGATCGGCGCGATGATAAAGATGCCCTTGTTCGCCGCGCTCGGGATGATGGTTTCCTGCAGGAAGACCTTCAAACCATCGGCAAAGCTTTGCAGCAGCCCGAACGGGCCGACCACGTTGGGCCCCTTGCGCAGCGCGATGGCCGCCCAGACCTTGCGGTCGATCAGGATGACGTAGGCGACCGCCAGCATCAGCGGCAGCGCGATCAGCAGGATGCCGACGATGGTCGCGATGAACCACGCCCATTCGTAGGCCATGCCCCAGGATTGGAGAGTTTCGCTCATTCCGCGGCCTCCAGCAGCTCTTCGCCGTGGACCAGCTCGGCCGAGCAGCGCTGCATCGCCTCGCTCGCGCGGGCGATGGGGTTGGTCAGGTACGGGTCGGTGATCGGATAGGTAATCGCGCCCTTGGCCTTGGGCGTTTTCTTGCCCTTCGGCAGCTTGCCCAGCGGCGCGAGGCCTTCTTCGCCCAGCGCGGGTACGGCTTCGATCATCGCAGATTGCAACTGCGCAAAGCTGTCGAAGCCCACGGTGACACCCATGGCATCGGCCAGCGCGCGCAGGATCGTCCAGTCCTCGCGCGCATCTCCGGGGGCGAACACAGCCTTTTCGGCGAACTGCACGCGGCCCTCGGTATTGACGTAGGTCCCGTCCTTCTCGGCATAGGAGGCTGCGGGGAGGATGATATCCGCCGCATGCGCGCCTGCATCGCCGTGATGGCCGATATAGACCTTAAGGCTTTTTTCGAATGCGCTGTAATCCAGCGAATCCGCGCCGAGGGACAGCAACACGGCAGGCGCGGCATCGACCACGTCCTTGATCCCGCCCTTCTGCGCATAGCCCAGCATCACCGCGCCCATGCGGGCAGCGGCAGTGTGGATCACGTTGAAGCCGTTCCAGCTTTCACCTTCCACGTCGCGCACCAGCTTCCACTCGTCGGCCAGCACCAGCGCCGGGTGCAGCGCATTGGCTGCGAGCCCGCCGGGACCGACGATGATCGCGGGCCGCGCGGCATCCTTGAACGCATCGGCGACATGAGCGGGCAGGTTGTGCAGCAGGCCCGCATCCTCGCCCAGGAATTCGCAGGCAAATGTCGTGTCCCACTCGGGCCCGATCAGGAAGATCTTCGCGCCGCGCTTCGCCGCCTTGCGCAGTCGAACATTGATCAGCGGTGCCTCATGACGCACCTGGCTGCCGACAATCAGGATCGCATCGGCGGTCTCGATCCCGGCGAATGTCGAGTTGAACGCGATGCCCGCAAGGCTGGAACAGTCGTAATCCAGCCCGGTCTGACGTCCTTCGAGCTTGTCGGAGCCCAGCTCTTCCAGCAGGCGCTTGGCCGCGAACATAGTCTCGCAATCGACAAGATCGCCCGCGACGGCAGCGATGGAGCCCTTTCCGCCGCGCTTGGCCGCCTTCGCAATCGCGGCGAACGCGTCTTCCCAGCTGGCAGGAGCGAGCTTGCCCGCCTTCTTCCCACCAAGGCCGCGCATCCACACCTTGTCGAGACGGCGACTGGTCAGGCCATCGACCTGATAGCGTGCCTTGTCCGAAATCCACTCTTCATTGACGTCGTCGTTGATCCGCGGAAGCGCGCGCATCACCTCGCGCCCACGGCTATCGAGGCGGATATTTGCGCCCACAGCATCGGACACGTCGATGCTGAGCGTCTTCTTCAGCTCCCACGGACGCGCTTCATAGGCGTATGGGCGACTGGTGAGCGCACCCACCGGGCACAGGTCAATCACGTTGGCACTCAGCTCATGCTGCGCCGCCTGCTCGAGGTAGGTCGTGATCTGCATGTCCTCGCCGCGATAGAGCGCGCCAATCTCGTCCACGCCCGCGATTTCCTCGCTGAACCTGACGCACCGGGTGCAGTGGATGCAGCGGGTCATGATCGTCTTGATCAGCGGGCCCATGTACTTCTCAGTCACCGCACGCTTGTTCTCGTGATAGCGAGATGCGCCGCGGCCATACGACATTGCCTGATCCTGCAAGTCGCACTCACCGCCCTGGTCGCAGATCGGGCAATCGAGCGGATGGTTGATGAGGAGGAATTCCATGACGCCCTCGCGCGCGGCGCGCACCATCTCACTATCCGTGCGAATTTCCTGCCCTTCGGTCGCCGGAAGCGCACAGCTCGCCTGCGGCTTGGGCGGCCCCGGCTTAACCTCGACCAGGCACATGCGGCAATTGCCCGCAATGCTCAGCCGCTCGTGATAGCAGAAGCGCGGGATTTCCTTGCCCGCCAGCTCGCACGCCTGCAGCACGGTCGCGCCATCGGGCGCGTCGATTTCCTGTCCGTCTACGGTGACCTTCGGCATAGTCCTTCACATTCGCCATCGGCGCCCGGCCCAAAGTGCCCGGCTAGGAGCGTGATTCCCACGCGTTGGGCCCGTCCCTAGGCGCTTAGTCCACGGAGATACAGGCTCTATTGAAGAAAAATCAGGGGGCGATCGAGCGGCGGAGGACACTGAGAGTGACTATAGGTTCGATCAGGACATACCTACCCGCTCCCGAGGGCCGGGAATGCCCCTCCCCGCCCCCGTACCCGCAGCAGTTCCAGCTACCTACGAGGCATCACCCCTCGAAATTCGTCCAGTGATAAAGGGCCTGCGCCAGGTAGGCCCGCTGGAAGTAAAGCGGCATGTCATCCGCAGGCTTCAGCTGGTCGCATGTGCTCGTCGCGGCGTTGAGAGCTGCGAAAGCCCCTTTCTCCAGTTCCGAACCTGCTTCGGTCGCAAGCAGGCCGCGCACGGCAATCGGATTGATCGCCGTGCGGCACTCGGCCGCCATCTGCGTCTTGGCAAAATTGCCCGTCTTGTCACCGCTGATCGCGATAGCGGAGATAAACGCCGTCAACTTGGCGCTATCGCCTGCCTGCGGGATGTCCGGCGCCGCCGTTTCATCGACCATGATGTTCTCCGCCAGCGCGCCGCGCATGAAAGCGGGATCGATGCTGATGTTCGTCGGCGCACAATTGCTCATTCGCGCAATATACTTGTCCAGGTCCAACCGCGGTTCGTTGAGCGAAGGCATGTCCTGCTTGAGCAACCGCTCCGACCGGTCCCGGTTGAGCGAATTTGCACATTTGGCAAACCGGCGCGCGGTATCCCAGTTCGTACGCATGGCCTGCGGATCCTGCATCAGCGAGGCACGCGCTTCCTCGGCTGCCTGGTATCGCAGCTCGCTCTCGATTTCGGACTGGTTGCCGTTGTTGCTGGAGCGTTGCTGGAGAAAGCGCTGCGATTGCGCGACAGCCATGCTCGACATAGCCAGGCTCGCACATCCGACCAGTGCCAGGACTGCAAATTTTTTCACGATACTTCCTCCCACGGTCATCGGCGCATTTTTGCGCCCGAAATTGGAATCCCTGCGCCTTCAATCAAATGTTTGGCGCAGGCTCGGCCTAATGCGAGACTGCGCTTCAACATCATCGACGCTCCCGATGCGGGCGGGACGCCGTCAGGCTGTCACACCCGCTCCATTAGCGCAGGCTATCACATCAAACGCCCTTGCGGAAACGACTATTCGGCGGCTTGCGCCAGCTCGCTGCCACGCTCGGCAATCCGCCGCTCAAGCTCGGGCCGGAAGTGCCGGATCAGGCCCTGGATCGGCCATGCCGCGGCATCGCCCAGCGCGCAGATAGTGTGGCCTTCCACCTGCTTGGTCACTGTGTGGAGCATGTCGATCTCCTCGACATCGGCATCGCCGGTCTCCAGTCGCTGCATAACGCGCCACATCCACCCGGTGCCCTCACGGCACGGCGTGCACTGGCCGCAGCTCTCATGCTTGTAGAAGTACGAAATCCGGCTGATCGCGCGAACGATATCGGTCGACTTGTCCATCACGATGACCGCCGCCGTGCCGAGACCGGAGCCCAGTTCCTTCAGCCCGTCGAAGTCCATCGGGCAATCCATGATCTGTTCGGCAGGCACCAGCGGGACGGAGGAACCGCCGGGGATCACCGCCAGCAGGTTGTCCCACCCGCCACGAATGCCACCACAATGCTTCTCGATCAGTTCGCGGAACGGAATGCTCATCGCTTCCTCGACCACGCAGGGCTTTTCGACATGCCCGCTGATCTGGAACAGCTTGGTGCCCTGGTTCTTGTCGCGCCCGATCCCGGCGAACCACGAAGGGCCGCGCCGCAGGATCGTGGGGACGACCGCGATGCTCTCCACATTATTGACCGTGGTGGGGCAGCCATAAAGGCCTGCGCCGGCTGGGAATGGCGGCTTGAGGCGCGGCTGGCCCTTCTTACCTTCGAGGCTTTCGATCAGCGCGGTTTCTTCGCCGCAGATATAGGCGCCCGCACCGCGATGCAGGAACACGTCGTAGTCATAGCCCGAACCACAGGCATTCTTGCCGATCAGCCCCGCATCGTACGCCTCGTCGATCGCCTTCTGCAGCGTCTCTGCCTCGCGGATATATTCGCCGCGAATGTAGATGTAGGCAGCCCGCGCGCGCATCGCGAAGCCCGCGACCAGCGCGCCTTCGATCAGCTTGTGCGGATCGTGCCGCATGATCTCGCGGTCCTTGCAGCTGCCCGGTTCGGATTCGTCGGCATTGATGACGAGGAAGCTGGGCCGCCCGTCCTTGCTTTCCTTGGGCATGAAGGACCACTTCATGCCGGTCGGGAAGCCCGCACCGCCGCGCCCGCGCAGCCCGCTCGCCTTCACATCCTCGATGATCGCGTCCTGCCCCTTGGCGAGCAGCGCCTTGGTATTGTCCCAGTCGCCACGCGCCTCGGCAGCTTTCAGGCCCCAGTCCTGAAAACCGTAAAGGTTGGTGAAGATGCGATCCTTGTCCGCGAGCATTCGAGAGATTTCCTTGCTGGACGCGCTGCGTGCGTCACTGAATTCCGATAAAGACAAGCCAGGCGGCAACCGCGAGGATGACGAGCAACGCGATCGTCTTGATAATCCCGGCGAAGAACTTCCATGCCAGCGCAACCAGCACCAGCGCCACGATGATCGTGACAATGTTATATTCCATCACTCGTCCCCTTCGGCGCTGGCATCGGTATTGCTGCGGCTCATGAAAACGATCCCGAGTACGACGAACGGCAATCCGATACCGAGGAATGCCGGGCCCAGCGTAGTCGACAGCGACACGGTAACCCCGATTCCGATGACGAGGAAAGAGATACCGAGCGTGCGATAATCGGTCTTCTTCTCTGTCATCCGCCGTCCTTCCCCGCTTTCTCGCCCGCGTCGAACTTGCCGTTCGAAATCGCGTAGAATGCGGCGCCCAGCGCCAGGAAGGTTGCTCCCAGCGCGGTCTTGTCCGTGAAGAAGAACAGCATCGCAGCGATGAAGAACATCACGGAGGCGAACCGGTACATGCGCTTGGGGGTCACGCATCGTCTCCCTTGCCGCCATTGCCCAGTCCGAAGATACCGAAGCCACCCATCAGGAAGCCGAGCAGCAACCATACGATCCAGTCGTCGCCCTGCAGGAATTTGACGAGCGCCAGCACCAGGAAAATAATCCCTACGATGGGCAGTCCCTTGGTGGCGGCGCCGTACATTACCATTCGCCCCGGTAATCGTGGTTCTCGGTCACCATTTCCTTCAGCGTGGTCGGCCCGCCGCTGGGTTCGGACGTGTGGCGGCCCGGCTCCTGCGTGCCCGCCTTGGGCGTCTCGCCCTTGGCCAGCGCATCGAGCACGGCGTCGAGCCGCTCCACGGTCAGGTCTTCGTAATTGTCGTCGTTAATCTGGACCATCGGCGCGGTCGCGCAATTGCCCATGCATTCGACTTCGGTGAGCGTCCACAACCCGTCGTCCGAAACGTGGCCCTTCTTCATGCCCCGCGCCTTGCACGCGGCGATGATGTCGTCGCTGCCGCGCAGCATGCACGGCGTCGTGCCGCACACCTGCACGTGGTACTTACCCACCGGCTTCATATTGTACATGAAATAGAAGGTTGCGACTTCGAGCACGCGGATCACCGGCATATCGAGATAGGCGGCGACATATTCGATCACCGGCAGCGGCAGCCAGCCCTGCGTATCGGTTTCCTCACCGACCTGCCGCTGGGCCAGGTCGAGCAAGGGCATGACCGCCGACTTCTTGCGCCCTTCGGGATAGCGGGCAAGCGCCTTCTGCGCCTTCGCCTCGTAGGCGTCGTTGAAGGCGAAATTACCCCACCGCTCGCGCAGTTCGGGGGTGTCGGGTGCGGGAGTGCGGTCAGCCATCGGTCTTCTTTCCACGCGCTCGAACATAAGCGAACAGCATGGCCACTAGGCCAGCCACCAGCACGATTTCGAGCACAGAATCTATTGCGATAACATCGAATACGTCGAGCAGGATGACTGCCGAGAGAATGACGATCACGATGCCCCAGAGCTTGCTATTCACCGATCGCACTCCCCGAACACCACGTCGATCGCGCCGAGGATGGCGGTGGCATCGGGCAGCATGTGGCCCTTGGTCATCATGTCCATCGCCTGCAGGTGCGAAAACGCGGTCGGGCGGATCTTGCAGCGGTACGGCTTATTGGTGCCGTCGCTGACCAGGTACACGCCAAATTCGCCCTTGGGGCTCTCTGTCGCGACATAGACCTCGCCCGCAGGCACGTGGAAGCCTTCGGTATAGAGCTTGAAGTGGTGGATCAGTGCTTCCATCGACTGCTTCATCTCGCCACGCTTGGGCGGGGAAACCTTGCGGTCGTCGCTGGCGATGGGGCCAGAGGGCATTTCCGCCAGGCACTGCTTGATGATCTTCGCGCTCTGGTAGACTTCCTGCACGCGGACCATGAAGCGGTCGTAGCAGTCCGAGTTGGTGCCCACCGGCACGTCGAACTCCATCCGGTCATACACCTCGTAAGGCTGCGACTTGCGCAGGTCCCACGGCACGCCCGCAGCACGCAGCATCGGGCCGGAGAAGCCCCATGCAATCGCGTCGTCACGGCTCACCACCGCGATATCGACATTGCGCTGTTTGAAGATGCGGTTGTCCATGACGAGGCTCATCGCATCGCCGAACAGTTCGGGCAGGCGATCGTCGATCCACTCGCCGATATCCACCAGCAGCTTCTCGGGCACATCCTGGTGCACGCCGCCGGGGCGGAACCATGCGGAGTGCATGCGCGCACCCGAAGCGCGCTCGAAGAAATTCATGCAATCTTCGCGCAGCTCGAACACCCACAAGTTCGCGGTCATCGCGCCGACATCCATCACGTGGCTGCCGATATTGAGCATGTGGTTGGAAATGCGCGTCAGTTCCGCGAACAGCACGCGCAGGTATTGCGCACGCTCAGGCACTTCGAGATTGAGCAGCTTCTCGATCGCGAGGACGTAGGAGTGCTCCTGACACAAGGGGGAGCAGTAATCGAGCCGGTCGAAATAGGGCAGCGCCTGCAGGTACGTCTTGTGCTCGATCAGCTTTTCGGTCCCGCGGTGCAGCAGGCCGACATGCGGGTCCACCCGCTCCACGATTTCGCCGTCCAGCTCCATCACCATGCGCAGCACGCCGTGCGCTGCGGGGTGCTGCGGACCGAAGTTGATCGTGTAGTTCGTGATCTGCTCATCGCCCGTGGTCGGCGAGTGCTCGATCGTCATTCCGTGTGCCATGCGTTTCGTACCCTAGCCTATCCGCACGCCCATTGCCCACCGGCGAACTTGCGCTGCTGGCCATCGGCGGCAACGTAAAGATCGGCGGTTCGCGTCGACTGGTTGCCTGCCGCGGGGACGACCTTCACGGTCACGCCCTGCGCGCTCATGGTCGGGCCGGCATAGATCGGATCGAGCCCGCCTTCGTCGGCGGTCACGTTGATCAGGTCGCCGCCGATGCGGACCACGCCCTTGCCCATCACGGCAGGATCGTTGGGCGCGCCAGCGATCAGCAGTTCGTTGGCTTCATGCGAGAAGGTGCAGCCGCCATCGCGCTGGCCCAGATCGACGCGGGCAATATTGCCCAGCTTTTCGAGCTGGAGCGGGTCCGCGCCTGCGGGCACTGCGGATGCCTTCGCCTCGGTGCTTTCGGGATCCGCAACCGAGCCCTGGACCGAGCCCTCGCCTCCGCCGACGCGCGCAGCGAAATCGTCGCCGCTTTCGGACGCGTCGTCACCCTGCGAACAGGCCGCGAGTACAATCGCGACGGAGAAGATCAGCACATTGCGCATCACGATTTGCCCTTCTTCTTCGGTTCGGTCGAAGCTGCCGTGTCTTTCGTCTTGCCCTTGCGCGCAGGACGTTTCTTGCGATCTTCGGTCGGGGTCGGCGCAGGCGTGCGATCCTTGCCGCCATCTTCCTCGGCAGGTGCGCCCTTGCTGACCTTTTCGACGGCTTCCTTGTCGGTCTTGGCGCCCGCGCCGGTATCCTTCGTACTGTCGGTCGTCTTGGGTTCGTCGACCGGCGGCGTATGCGCCTTCTCGTCGCCGGGCAGCACGTAGTCCGCGCCTTCCCAGGGAGAGAGGAAATCGAAGCTGCGCAGGTCCTGCGGCAGGTCGACCGGTTCGTAGACGACGCGCTGCTCTTCTTCCGAATAGCGCAGTTCGACATAGCCCGTCAGCGGGAAGTCCTTGCGGAAGGGATGCCCTTCGAAACCATAGTCCGTCAGGATACGGCGCAGGTCCGCATTGCCCGCGAAGATGACGCCGTAGAGGTCGAACACCTCGCGCTCCAGCCAGCCTGCATTGGGCCACAGCGTGGTCGCGGTGGGCACAGGCGTGGTCTCGCTGGCGGTGACCTTCACCATCACGCGGCTGTTTTTCGTGAGGCTCAGCAGCATGTATACGACTTCGAACCGCTCGGGCCGGCCGGGATAGTCGACCCCGGCGATCTCCATCAGCTGCTGGTAGCCGTGCTGGTCGCGCAGGGTGCGCAGCGCATCTTCGAGCGAGACACGCTCGACCGCCAGCAGCAGCTCGCCATGCTCTTCCTTGGCCTCGACCAGCATGTCGCCAAGCGCGCCGGATAGCGTATCCTGTAACCCGTCGATGCGGGTGACCTTGGGGGCGGAATGGAGGACGCTCGCCATCCTAGCGCTCCACCGTCCCGGCACGGCGGATCTTCCGCTGCAACTGCATCACGCCATAGAGCAGCGCCTCAGCTGTCGGCGGGCACCCGGGCACATAGATATCGACCGGCACGATCCGGTCGCACCCGCGCACGACGGAATAGCTATAGTGGTAATAGCCGCCGCCATTGGCACAGCTGCCCATCGAGATGACGTATTTCGGGTTGGACATCTGGTCGTAGACCTTGCGCAGTGCCGGCGCCATCTTGTTGCACAGCGTGCCCGCGACGATCATCACGTCGGACTGACGCGGCGATGCACGCGGGGCGGCGCCAAACCGCTCCATGTCATAGCGCGGCATGTTGACGTGGATCATCTCCACCGCGCAGCAGGCAAGGCCGAAGGTCATCCACCACAGCGATCCGGTGCGCGCCCACTGGAACAGGTCTTCGGTGCTGGTGACGAGAAATCCCTTGTCGTTCACCTCGGTCTGCAGGGCGTTGAAATAGTCCTGATCGGGTGCGCGCACTTCGCCGGGCTGCGCCGTCGGTGAATCGTGCAGCGCGGGATTGAGCTTCGGGTTGGCAGGGCTGTGATCTACTCCCATTCGAGGGCTCCTACCTTCCAGGCATAAATCAGGCCGATGGCCAGTTCACCGATGAAGATCATCATCGTGGTCCAGCCGGACCAGCCGGTGAAATCGAGGCTGACCGCCCACGGAAACAGGAATGCCGCTTCCAGATCGAAGATGATGAACAGGATCGCGACCAGGTAAAACCGCACGTCGAACTGGCTGCGCGGCTCTTCGAAGGCCGGAAAACCGCATTCGTACTCGCTCACCTTCTCCGCAGTGGGATTGTGCGTGCCGGTGAGGCGCGAAACGCCCATCGGCAGGAACACGAAGACGCAGGAAATGGCCAGCGCCACGCCGAGAAACAGCAGTATGGGCAGATATTGTTCGAGATCGATCACGCGCGTTTCCAAAAGTCCGGGCAAGAGTCTGGTTTGCGGGGCCAGCCTCTAGGCCCCGTCCTGGCGGGGCGCAAGGGCGTCAGCCTTGGAAAACAGGCTCGCTTGGGCAGAAAAATACCTGCCCCCCTATTTCATCTCGCGCGCGATCGCCTTCTTCGCCGCATCGCCATAGGGCGGCTTGAGGCCAGCCAGCTTGGCAATGTCGATCTTGGGCTGCTGGTACGTGCTGCGCGCGTGGCTGAATTCGCGGAAACCTTCCGGCCCGTGATAGCTGCCGATCCCCGACGGGCCCACGCCGCCGAACGGCATGTCGTCGACCGAAATGTGGAAGATCACGTCGTTCACCGTGACCCCGCCCGAGATCGTTTTTTCGAGCACCTCTTCCTGCTCTTTCGCGCTGCTGCCGAAATAATAGAGGCCCAGCGGGCGGTCGTGATCGTTGATGTACCCGATCGCTTCGTCGACCGCCTTGTAGGTCTTCACCGGCAGGACCGGGCCGAAGATTTCCTCGCGCATCGCCTGCATGTCATCGGTGACATTGCGCAGGATGGTCAGCGGCATCTTGCGCGTGTTCGCGCCCGAGAAGCTTTCCTTGCCGGGATTGACCTCGATTACCTCGGCGCCCTTCGAACGCGCATCCTCGACCAGGCCCTTCAGCCGCTCGAAATGCTTGTCGGAGATGATCGCGGTGTAATCCTCGTTGTCGAGCAGCGTGGGATACATCTCGTGCACGCCCAGCTGTACGGCGGCGACCACGCCTTCCTCCTGATCCTCGGGCACGAGCAGGTAATCGGGTGCGAGGCAGATTTGCCCTGCGTTGAGCATCTTGCCCAGCGCGATTCGCTCGCCCGCACGGGTCAGGTCCGCGCCCTTGCCGATGATCGTCGGGCTCTTGCCGCCCAGTTCCAGCGTGACCGGCACAAGGTTCTTCGCGGCTGCTTCCATCACCTTGCGACCCGTTTCGGTCGATCCGGTGAACACGAGATGGTCGAAGGGAAGCGAGGAGAAGGCCTGCGCCACGTCGGGTCCGCCAGTGATGACAGCCACTTCGCTCTCGTCGAATGCATCCGAGACCAGTTCGCGCATCCGGTCGCTGGTTGCAGGGGTGAACTCGCTCGGCTTGATCATCGCGCGGTTGCCCGCCGCGAGCACTTGCATCAGCGGGCCGAAGCTCAGGTTCACCGGGAAATTCCACGGGCTCATGATCCCGATCACGCCCTTGGGCTCGTACCGCACCTCCGCCTTGGCGCCCATCAGGCCCAACGGGAACCGGACCGAGCGCTTGTCCGGCGCGGCCCAGTGGTCGAGGTTCTTGAGGCAATATTTGCCAAAGCCGATCGTGCTGACGATGTCGGTCATCATCGAGCCTTCGAAGCTGCGGCTGCCGAAGTCGGAATTCATCGCCTCGGCCAGCGACTCACCATGTTCCGAGAGCAGCGCCATCGCGCGCTTGATCCGGTCGCGGCGAACCGAGAGCGGCTCGGGCCGCGCCTCGATGAACGCCCTTCGCTGGGCTTCCAGAACGCGATCAAGGGTCTGGGGGGCGTTATCGTTCATGTCTCGGCTCTCCGATTGTGTTTCTTCGCTAGGCTATTACATCGAACGCGAATTCCGCCAAAGTGTTGCACAAGCAGAAAGGCACGTACGTTTCTCATGGCCCAGTTTTCCCCGGCAGACCCCATCGTCATCCTCTCCTACGCACGTACCCCGATGGGGAGCATGCAAGGCGCGCTTGCGGACGCATCGGCAACCGATCTGGGCGCAACGGCGGTGAAGGCTGCGGTGGACCGCTCGGGCGTACCGGTCGAGAAGTTCGACCGCACCTATATGGGCTGCGTGCTGCCCGCCGGGCTGGGCCAGGCACCCGCGCGGCAGGCGAGCATCAAGGCAGGCCTCCCCAAGTCGGTACAGGCGACCACGGTGAACAAGGTGTGCGGTTCCGGCATGCAGACCGTCATCATGGGCTCCGAAGCGCTCGCCAGCGGCACGGTGGACTATGTTGTCTCGGGCGGCATGGAGAGCATGACCAATGCGCCCTACCTGCTCAAGAAGCACCGCAGCGGCGCGCGCCTTGGCCATGATACAGCCTACGACCACATGTTCCTCGACGGGCTGGAAGACGCCTACGAAGAAGGCCGCGCGATGGGCACATTCGCGCAGGATACCGCCAACGAGTACCAGCTGACGCGCGAGGAAATGGACGAATACTCTATCGAATCGCTGCGCCGCGCGAACGCCGCGATCGAAAGCGGCGCCTTCGATGGCGAGGTCGTCCCCGTGGCGATTGTCACCCGGCGGGGCGAAACCACGGTCGAGCATGACGAGGCCCCCGGCAAGGGCAAGCCGGACAAGATCCCGCAGCTGCGCCCTGCCTTCGCCAAGGACGGGACGATCACCGCTGCGACCTCGTCGAGCATTTCCGACGGTGCTGCCGCCGTGGTCTTGTCGCGCGAGAGCGTCGCCAAGGAAAATGGCCAGACACCTGTTGCGAAGATCGTTGCGCTGGCCGCGCATGCGCAGGAGCCTAGCGAGTTCACCGTCGCCCCGATCGGCGCGATCAACAAGGTGCTCGAAAGCGCTGGCTGGTCGGCCGACGAGGTCGATCTGTGGGAAGTGAACGAGGCCTTCGCCTGCGTCGCCATGTTCGCGATGCGCGACATCGGCATCCCGCACGAGAAGATCAATGTGAATGGCGGCGGCACCGCGCTGGGTCACCCCATCGGCGCCAGCGGCACGCGGATCAGCGTGACGCTGCTCAACGCGCTCAAGCAGCAGGGCAAGAAGCGCGGCATCGCCTCGCTGTGCATCGGCGGCGGCGAAGCGACTGCCGTTGCGGTGGAGATGGTCTAGTCCTGAGAGCTGAGAAAATCCGTTCGTGCTGAGCTTGTCGAAGTGCGAACGGATTTCAGACGTTCTCCTGGGTCCGCCCGCCCTTCGACAAGTTCAGGACGAACGGGCTGTGGCGGTCGGTACACTCGATTGGCTAAATCTCGCCCGCACCCCATAGGCGGCTTGCCTCGACGAAGCCGGATCGCTTGCCGACCGAGAATTCGCACCAGCTGTCGGCGCAATCGCCCAGCTTGCCGACCACTCCGGGTTCGAGCTTCCACTTGACCGGTGACCCGGCGCCATCGCTCTCACGCATGGCGGCGAGGTCCGTGCCGGTTACGATCGCGCCGCGATCTCTGCTTAGCAGGCGCGCAGCGATCCAGCCCTTGTCGCCATCCGGGTCCTGCACCAGCCGCCAGCCCTCGCGCACGCGCAGCACCTTCACCGGCAGGCCCTTGCGCTTATAGACCCATTCGATCCGGTATTCCGCACTCGGCCCGACGCGCATGTTCGCCTCGGTCACGTCGATTGTCGCCCAATAGGGCGTCTCGACGTTCTGCCCGCCGGCGGGCGTGGCGGTGATGAGGGCAAGGCCCATGGCGAGCGGAATGGCGCGTCTCAGCATGGGGCTATGAGGTACTGCATCCGGCGCCCGGCTGACAAGCTTGGACGCGCTGCGCTTGACCAGTTTTGCACCACGCGCCAAGCACGCAGGCATAATGGCCAGCACCCAGGAAGCCCCCACCCGTCGCATCGAAGGTTCGCCCCGAGTCATCGTGACGCGCGCCTTGTCGCCCTCCATCCAGTCACGAATGGACGAGTTGTTCGATTGCCGGTTCAACGACAGCGATACGCCGCTTTCGCGCCAAGAACTGATCGACGCGATGCGCGATTGCGACGTGCTGGTGCCGACTGTGACCGACCGGATCGATGCCGAAATGCTCGATGCCTCAGGTGAGCGGATGCGGCTGATCGCCAGTTTCGGCGCGGGTACCGATCATATCGACCTGAAGGCAGCCGCCGCGCGCAAGATCACCGTTACCAATACACCCAGCGTTTTCACCGAAGATACTGCCGACCTCGCGATGGCGCTGATCATCGGGGTGCCGCGCAGGATTCGCGAAGGAGTGGAGCTGGTCCGGCAGGGCGAATGGAGCGGCTGGGCACCTACTGCCATGCTGGGCCGCAAGCTGGCGGGTAAAACGCTGGGCATCGTCGGCATGGGCCGGATCGGGCAGGCCGTGGCACACCGCGCCAAGGCCTTCGGGCTCGATATCATCTATCACAACCGCAAGCGCCTGCCCGAAGCGGTCGAGAGGATGTTTGCGGCCACCTATATTGAGAGCCTGGACGAACTGCTGGCACAGACGGATATCCTCACCCTGCACTGTCCCTCCAACCCGGAAAGCCATCACATGATCGATGCGGACGCGATCCGCGCGATGAAGGACGGCGCATGCCTGATCAACACCGCGCGCGGCGACCTGGTCGATCAGGACGCGCTGGTCGCAGCGCTGGAAAACGGCCATCTCGCGGGTGCCGGGCTCGATGTCTATCCGGACGAGCCGCAGGTCGATCCACGCCTCCTCGCGCACCCCAACGTGATGACACTGCCGCATATCGGCAGTGCCACGGCGGAAGGCCGCGCGGCATCCGGGGACAAGGTGATCGCGAATATCCGCATCTGGGCCGATGGCCACCGTCCACCCGACCAGGTGCTCGACGCCCTTCTCTAGATTAACCACATATGCGGAAAGACGGGCCTATGGGGCTTGTTCAAGGCGCGTCATATCCTGCATCCTCGCGCCCGGTATAGCTTGGGGACCCGCATCCGATGACCAAATTCGCACCGGCGCTGCTGCTTGCCGCAATTTTTGCCGCCCCGGCCTCGGCACAGGACGTGGGGGAGATCGTCGCGAACGACACGGGCGATACCGCGTGGATCCTCACATCCTCGGCGCTGGTGCTGCTGATGACCCTGCCGGGCCTCGCGCTGTTCTACGGCGGGCTGGTCCGATCCAAGAATGTGCTGTCGGTTGCGCTGCAAACCGGCGCAGTGGCCGCCATCGTTTCCGTGCTTTGGATCGTGACCGGATACACGCTCGCGTTCGGCGACGTGGCGAATGGCTGGATCGGCAATGGCCGCGCATGGATGCTGATCGAGCTGACCAATGTCCGGCTCGGCACCACGATCCCCGAAAGCACCTTCGTGCTGTTCCAGATGACCTTCGCGATCATCACGCCCGCGCTGATGATCGGCGCATGGGTCGACCGGGCACGCTTTTCCTGGGTGGTGATCTTCTGCGCGCTGTGGAGCCTGGCCGTCTACGCTCCGGTCGCGCACTGGATATGGGGCGGCGGCTGGCTCGCCAGCACGTTCGGTACGCTCGATTTCGCAGGCGGGCTCGTGGTGCACACGACCGCAGGCGTCTCGGCGCTGGTCGTCGCGATCATGATGGGTGCGCGGCAGGGCTTTCCTGACAAGCCGATGATCCCGCATTCCCCGGCGCTGACGATGGTTGGCGCCGCGCTGCTGTGGGTCGGGTGGTTCGGCTTCAATGGCGGATCGGCACTCGCGGCCACGGATGATGCATCGAGTGCGATCATCAACACGCATGTCGCGGCGAGCGCTGCGGCGCTCGTGTGGCTGCTGATAGAACGGATCGGTTTCGGCAAGACCACGATGGTCGGCTGGGCGACTGGAGCCATCGCCGGGCTCGCCACGATCACGCCTGCCGCCGGTTTCATCTCGCCGGGTGCCTCGATCTTCTTCGGCGCGCTTGCTGCCGTCGTTTGTTACGGCGCGGTGCTGCAGATCAGGAACTGGGGCATCGACGATTCACTCGATGTGTTTGCGGTTCACGGCGTGGGCGGCATCCTCGGCACGATCCTGCTCGGCCTGTTCCTGTCCTCCGCGCTTGGCGGCACGGGGTATGCGGAAGGCATGACCCCGCTTGGCCAACTCGGCGCCCAGGCCATCGGCATCGCGGTAGTCGCATTGTGGAGCGCGGTGCTGACCGCGATCCTCGCGCTGGGTATCGGGATCATCGCACCGATGCGCGTGAAGAAAAAGCACGAGATCGAAGGGCTCGACATTACAAGCCACGGCGAACGCGGCTGGCATTTCGGCGACTAGTCCCGCCCCGCTTCTTCCTCCGCAATCAGCAGCTCGACCAGGTGGTTGATCGACCGTCGGCTGGCGGAAAACTGGAAATGTTTGTCCGGCACCTCGATTGCGAGGTCGCACTCACCCTCCTCGCCGCGCGAACAGGCTGGAGCGACCACGCCATCCAGCGGTGACCAGATCGCAATCGTGCGCACCGGCGGCTTCTGGCGCGGGTCGTCGGGCAGCGGAGGATTGTCGACCGAGTGATCGTTGATCGCTTCGTACAGGCGCCACGCATTATTCGCCCGCCGGTCGCCCGAGAACGGCGTGCCGAGCGTTACCACACGTGCGACCATCTCCGGGTGTCGCTGCGCCAGCACACGGGCGTAAAGGCCGCCGAGGCTGATCCCGACCAGCGTGACGGGCTTTTCATGGCGCGCGTGCACTTCTTCCAGTCGGGCCTGTGCCTTGGCGAAGACCGCTTCCTTTATACCCGTCACCACGCCCAGCTTGCCCGGATAGGCATCGAACCCGGCGGCGCCGAGCGTGCGCCGCATCAGCGACGTTGCCCCGTCGTTGGAAAGAATGCCGGGGAAGACCAGCACCGGCGCCCGGTTCGCTGGGGTATCCGCAGGGCGCTGCTCGGACCCAAGCCGCACGGGGCGCACCGGGCTCGACCAGATGATCGGCAGGTTGGGCAGTTCCTTCAGCCAGGTGCCGAAAGACGGCGCGAGCGTATCGTCACGCCGGGTATCGCGCTGTCCTTTTGCGTACTGTGCCATCGGGTCGGTCTCCGGTCGAAATCCCGCCATCGCCTCGCGTCATCTGAAGGCACATGCGCGTCTTGAGTGGCTCGCGCTACAAGCTAGCGCTTACATGGCCTGCAAGCATCAGGTTTTCGTCGATCGGCCTACCATGGGCGATATTCCGCACGTCATGCAGACCGCAAAGCGATGCAAGGCTGCGGAACAGTCCGGCCTTAAAGATTGTCGTGCTGCGGCATTCCCAACACGTGGAAACCGCCATCCACGCGGATGATTTCGCCCGTGGTGCAGGCTCCGGCATCCGAGCACAGGTACACCGCCGTGCCGCCGACCGCTTCCAGCGTGGCGTTGGCGCGCAGCGGCGCATTGGTCTCGGTATGCTTCCAGGTCTTGCGGGCACCGCCGATGGCCGATCCGGCGAGCGTCTTCATCGGGCCGGGGCTGAGCGCATTCACTCGTATGCCTTCGGGGCCGAGATCGTTGGCGAGGTAGCGCACCGCCGCTTCAAGCGCGGCCTTGGCCACGCCCATCACGTTGTAATTCGGCGTGACACGGGTCGAACCCATGTAGCTCATCGTCAGCAGGGTTCCGCCATTTTCTACCATCATCGGGTGCGCGCGGCGCGCGACGTCGATGAAGCTGTAGGCGGAGATATCCATCGAGTTCTTGAAGTTCTGCCGCGAGGTGTTGAGGATGCGGCCCGTCAGTTCCGACTTGTCGGAAAATGCGATGGCGTGGACGAGGAAGTCCAGCGTGCCCCAGCGTTCCTGCAGGGCGGCGAATGCGGCATCGAGCGAGGCATCGTCGGTCACATCGACATCCAGCATGAAGTCCGATCCGACGCTCTGCGCCAGCGGCTCCAGCCGCTTGCCGAACGCTTCGCCCTGATAGGTGAAGGCCAGCTGGGCCCCTGCCTCGGCACAGGCCTTGGCGATGCCCCATGCGATTGATCGATCATTGGCGACGCCCATCACGAGGCCGCGTTTCCCAGCGAGAAGGCCCTTACTTTCCGGCATTTCCAAACACCCTCACCTGTCGGCGCTTTTGGTGCGCCCGAGACTCAATCGCGAAATTTCGACAGGACCATCGATCCATTGGTCCCGCCGAAACCGAAAGAATTGGTCATCACCGAATCGAGGCCCGCGTTCTCTACGATTTCGGTAGCGATCTCCTCGGGCTTCAATGCCGGATCGAGCGTCTCAACATTGATCGAGGGGATGATGAAGTCGTTTTCCAGCGCGAGCAGGCAATAGACTGCTTCCTGCGCGCCCGTGGCGCCCTGGCTGTGCCCGGTCATCGACTTGGTCGAGCTGACCGGCGGGGTCGAGCCTTCGCCGAAGACGCGGCGCACCGCCTCGATCTCGCCCACATCGCCCACCGGGGTCGAAGTGCCGTGCGCGTTGATGTAGCCAACCTTGCGATCTTCGCCGAGCGTGCGGAGCGCCCCGCGCATAGCGCGCTCCCCGCCCTCGCCCGAAGGCGCGACCATGTCCGCCCCGTCGGAGGTGGCGGCGAAACCGGTGACTTCGGCATATATCTTCGCCCCGCGCGCCTGCGCATGTTCGAGGCTTTCGAGAACTAGGATGGCACCGCCACCGCCGATCACGAAGCCATCGCGATCCGCATCGAAAGCGCGCGAGGCACGCTCTGGCGTATCATTATACTTGCTCGACATCGCACCCATCGCGTCGAACAGGCAGGACAGCGTCCAGTCCAGTTCTTCGCCGCCGCCGCCGAACATCACATCCTGCTGGCCCAGCGCGATCTGCTGTGCCGCCATGCCGATGCAATGCAGCGAGGTGGAACAGGCCGACGTGATCGAGAAGTTCACCCCCTTGATCTGGTAGGCCGTGGCAAGGTTCGCACTCACGGTAGAGGACATGCACTTTGGCACCGCAAACGGCCCGATGCGCTTGGTATTGCCCGTCTTGAGGACAGTCTGGTGCGCGGCCAGCATGGCCGATGTGGAAGGCCCGCCAGACCCGGCAATCACACCCGTCATCGGGTTGATAACGTCCTTCTCTTCCAGCCCTGCATCGGCAATCGCCTGGCCCATCGCGATATGCGCATAGGCGGCGCCGGGGCCCATGAAGCGCAAGGTGCGCTTGTCGACATGCTCCGCCACGTCGAGGTCCACCGCGCCCGCAATCTGGGATCGGAACCCGTGTTCGGCCATGGCCTCATTAAAGGTAATGCCGGACTTGCCCGCCTTGAGCGAGGCAAGCACTTCATCTGCATTATTGCCGATCGAGGAGACGATCCCCAGTCCGGTTATGACGACGCGACGCATCAAATTCCTCTCACGCCTCTGACCGATCAAGCATCGGAAAGGGCGACTTTCATGTCCTTGACTTGATAGATGACTTCACCATCGGCTTCGACCCGGCCATCGGCCACGCCCATGGTCAGGCGGCGCGTCTGCACCGCCTTGGTGAAGTCCACGAAATAGGTCAGCTTCTTGCGGTCGGGCCGCACCATGCCGGTCAGCTTCACTTCGCCGACCCCCAGCGCATAGCCACGCCCCTGCCAGCCGCGCCAGCCGAGGTTGAAACCGGTCAGTTGCCACAGGCCATCGAGGCCGAGGCACCCGGGCATGATCGGATTGCCGGGGAAATGGCATTCGAAAAACCAAAGGTCAGGCTTGATATCGAATTCCGCCACCACGTGGCCCTTGCCATGCTCTCCGCGGTCACCGGAAATATCGGTGATCCGGTCCATCATCAGCATCGGGGGTTCGGGCAATTGCGCATTGCCGGGGCCGAATAATTCGCCGCGCGCGCATTTCAGCAGATCGTCACGGTCAAAACTGGTTGGGAAATCTGTCATCCCCGGCGGTTCTCCTCGATTTTCAACCATTGGGCTGACCTTGCGCCTAACACCCCGCATTCATGCTGGAAAGGGTGCACGGGTCGTGAGCTGCGGATTGATTGCCGGAGGTCTAGCGGATCGCGGGAGGACGAATTTGCACAGGTTTGGCATGCGAACCTGCCGCCGGCTGCCGCGACCTCCGATCAGCCTCGGACTTCCATTCGGTCAATCGGCGGCATCTGCCGTACACGGCTCAATATCTTCCGGGTCGGGCCGGATCGCACCGCGACTGAACTGCGCAAAATATCCAGAAAGCTCGGGCGCCTGCTCGGTCTTTTCAAGACGATATCCGACCCGCTCGAACTCGCAGGCCAGCAGGCCGGGAGGGATACCGTGGCGATCGGTCGGGCGGTCCATATCGACCACGATCACCTTGCCGCCCTCTTTGAGCGAGGGCCACAGGCGCCACAGGAAGGCGTAGGGCTCGCCGACCTCATGATACATGTGGACCATGAAAACGCGGTCAAAGCTTTCGAGCGGCAGGTGCGGGTCGTCTTCGGCGCCCAGCGCTATCGAGACGTTGTCCAACCGTTCCCGATCCACGCGGCGGCCCAGCCTTTCCAGCACGCCGCGGTCGATATCCTGTGCCAGCACGCGGCCACGATTGCCTACGCGCTCGGCAAGACGGACCGTGTAATAACCCTCGCCCGCGCCGATATCGGCAATGGTCATCCCCGGTTCGATCGAGGCGAGGTCCATCACCTTCTGCGCCTCGCCCTGGCTGTCGCGCTTGTCTTCGGTAGAGAACTGGCTGGCACCAAGCTCGGACACGGGCCGGTGCGGCTCGGGGAAGTCGCGCGCGGTATCGGGCCGGTCGGACGATTCGTCGGGCGCACTGCACGCGGCAAGCGCCAGTGCCGATCCCAATGCCAGATGTGATAGTGCCCGCATCATCCTTCGCGCACTTAGCCGGGAGCGACGGTGTTGGCCAAGCCCAATCGCGCCTGCCTACTCCACGTCTTCCACTTCCACAGCTTCGCCCGTCACGCGCTGCGCCAGTGCAGCAGAGATGAACGGATCGATCGCCCCGTCCAGGACGTCGCCGGGTGCAGTCGAGGTTTCCCCCGTGCGCAGGTCCTTTACCAGCTGGTACGGCTGCAGGACATAGCTGCGGATCTGGTGGCCCCAGCCGATCTCGGTCTTCTCCGCATATTCGCCCGATGCCGCTGCTTCGCGTTCGGCCATCTCGCGCTCGAACAGGCGTGCCTTCAGCATGTTCATCGCGGTGGCGCGGTTCTTGTGCTGGCTGCGGTCGTTCTGGCTCGCCACGACGATCCCGGTGGGCTGGTGGGTGATGCGCACCGCGGAATCGGTCGTGTTGACGTGCTGGCCGCCCGCGCCCGAAGCACGGTAGGTATCGATCTTGAGGTCGCTCTCGTTGATCTCGATCTCGATATCGTCGTCGATCACCGGATAGACCCACACGCTCGAAAACGAGGTGTGGCGCCGCGCGCTGCTGTCATACGGGCTGATCCGTACCAGCCGGTGCACGCCGCTTTCGGTCTTGGCATAGCCATAGGCGTTCTCGCCCTTGATATGCAGCGTGACCGACTTGATCCCGGCCTGCTCGCCCGACTGGTATTCGACCGTTTCGACCTTGAAACCGCGCTTTTCCGCCCAGCGTACATACATGCGCATGAGCATTTCCGCCCAGTCCTGGCTTTCGGTGCCGCCCGCACCCGCATGCACTTCCAGATAGGCGTCGTTGCCATCCGCCTCGCCCGAAAGCAGCGCCTGCACCTTGTCGGCATCGGCACGTTCGGCCAGCTTCTCGAGGCTGGCGAGGCCGTCGTTCACGACCTCCTCGTCACCCTCGGCCTCGCCCATTTCGATGAACTCGACCGCGTCGGCCATTTCCTGCGAGATCTCGCGCACGGTGTCGACCGCGCTTTCCAGCTGCTTCTGTTCGCGGCTGATGGCCTGCGCCTGCTTGGGATCGTTCCACAGGTCCGGGTCCTGCACCCGCGCGTTCAGCTCGTCGAGCCGACGCAGCGCGCGTTCCCAGTCCAGCGACTGTCGCACCAGCGCCAGCGCAGCTTCGATCCGGTCGATATGGGCCTGCCCTTCGGCACGCATTGCATTCTCTCCGCAAATTGGGCGGGCAGCGCTAGGCCCGGGCCACCCCGATGGCAACCCGCGCGCGGCGCACGATGGTCCGCAAAGACTAGTAGATTCCGCCCTGCTCCTCGACGAAGTCCTCGGGCGGCTCCTCGGGCTCGACGGGGCGCGAAAGTTCGGCCTGCGCCCTGCGTGCACGGCGAATCAGATCGAGCAGTTCCTGCCGCTGTGCGGCGATTTCCGAGGCGAGCGTGGATCGTGGCGGCTCGGTATCGGGCTTGAATGCCTCCCAGATGACCGCAGCATTTTCCGAATTGCTGGGCCATTCGTCGAACACGCGCCCGCCCGTACGTCGGTCCACGCGGACCATGCGGACACCCGCTGGCGCTACCGGCGGCGTGGACCGCCAGCGGTCGCGCGTCGCGGTGATGAAGTCCTTCACGATCGGCGCAGCAATCGTGCCACCCTGCGCATAACCACCCATGTTGCGCGGCCGGTCGAAGCCCAGATAGGTGCCGACCATCATCTGCTGCGTACCGCCGATGAACCAGACATCTTTCGGACCGGTGGTCGTGCCGGTCTTGCCGAACAGGGGCAGCCCGGTGCCGCGCAGGGTCTTGGCCGTGCCGCGCGTAATGACGCCTTCGAGGATATGGCTGATCTGGAAAGCGGTGCGCGCATCCATCATCTGGCGACCCATCGGGCCCGGGCGCGGCATCGCGGATCCGTCCCACTCCGCCATGTTACAACCTTCGCACTCGCGCTTATCGGCGCGCCAGATCACCTTGCCGCGGCGATCCTGCACGTAGTCGATCACGCTCGGCTCGTTATAGAGGCCGTGGTTGGCCAGCGTGGAGAACGCGTTGGTCATCTTCTCGACCGTGGTCTCGCCTGCGCCCAGCGCGAAGGCGATATACGGATCGTAGGAGCCGATCCCGACCCGTTCGTAAGTCTTGATCACATTCGGCATGCCCGCATCGTTTGCGATATTGGCGGTCATCACGTTCTGCGAGTTTTCCAGCCCGAAGCGCAGCGTGTAAGTGCCTGCGCGACCGCCGCGAATGCACTTCTGGCCATACTGCCGCCCCTGGTAGGCACAGAAGCTGCTGTTATCGACCTGGCTTGCAGGCGTGAGCCCCTGATCGAGACCGGTGGCGTAGACGAAAGGCTTCACGGTCGAGCCCGGCTGGCGTTGTGCCTGCGTGGCGCGGTTGAAACTTTCGAGCCGACTGTCCCACCCGCCCTGCATGGCGAGGATGCGGCCCGTCTGCGGGTCTTCGACTACGATGCCACCCGAAGCCTCCGGAATCACCGCCACGCGCCAGGCATTGCCTGCGGGACGCACCGCGATCACATCGCCGGGCTGGAGCGAACCGGGCGCTCCGGTGAGGGAGCCCATTTCGCCATCGGAAAATGCAATCGCACCGGGGCTGGTGAAGACCGCAACCCGCCAGTCCTGGTAATTGATGCCGATATTGGCGCTGGCGAGCTGGCTGGAAAGATCGCCCTTGCTGGCATCGAGCGTGGCGACAGGCCCGCTCCATCCCCGCGATCCGTGATAACGCTGCATGCCCTTGCGCAGCGCATCGCGCGCCGCATCCTGCAATTCGAGGTCGAGCGAGGTGCGCACCCACAATCCGCCGGCATAAACGCTGTTGGGGCCATCCTCGGCCGTCTCCCCGAACCGGTCCAGCAGCTGGCGGCGCACTTCCTCGATGTAATAACCCGCATCGGCATTGCGGATCGAGATGGCGCCGGTGGTGAGGCCAAGCGGCTTCGCCTTGGCCTCGTTCGCGGCTTCGGCTGGGGCCCAGCCATTGTCGACCATCTGGTCGAGCACCCAGTTACGCCGGGCCACCGCTGTTTCCTCGTGCTGTTTACGGCCATAGCGCTCGGGCGCCTTGGGCAGGATCGCAAGGAACGCCATTTCCTGCAATTCCAGATCGCCGACATCCTTGCCGAAATAGGCACGGCTGGCCGCCTGCACGCCGAAACTGCGCCGGCCAAGCGGGATTTCGTTGAGATAAAGCGTCAGGATTTCCTGCTTGCTGAGCGTCTGCTCGATCCGCCGTGCAACCAGCATTTCCTTGAGCTTGCGGGTGATCGAATATTCGTCGCTCAGCAGGACGTTCTTGGCCACCTGCTGGGTGATCGTCGACCCGCCGACAGCGCGCTCGTCCGTCCCGGCCTTGCGCGCATAGTCGATCACCGCGTTGGCTGTGCCGGTTACATCGACGCCATTATGGCTCCAGAAAGTCTCGTCCTCGGCGGAGAGAAAAGCGTTCACCAGGGGCGTCGGGAAGTCGACGAAGTTGAGCTGCACGCGCCGATCGCGTGCGTAGGTGCCCACGATCTCGCCATCGCTGCCGCGCACCACGGTGGGCAGCGGAGTTTCGTAATCCTGCAGTGCGGTGGCATCGGGCAGGTCGCGACCGATGAAGAACCAGAGGATCGCAACCAGCACCACGAAGGCAGCGAAGCCGTAGCAGATCCAGCGGATCGCCCAGTTGTCGCGCCAGGTCTGCTTGAACTCGGCATAGGCATCCTGCGACCCGCGCCGGATCCGGTAGCTCAGATGTTCGATGTCGATCTCGGTCATAATGCGGGAGGCCCCTTAGCATGCGCTTTGCGCGGACCGCCATAACCAATGGTGAACATTGGTGCGGATCAGGATTCTTCGGTCGAGCGGCGGGCGAAAAAGACACGGATCGAGCGCGCCAGGAATTGCGCAAACCGATCCTGCCCCTCTTGCGAGGAAAGCTGCTGCGCGTCCTGCGCGTTGGTCAGGAACCCGACTTCGAACAGCACGGCAGGCACATCGGGAGCACGTAGAACCGCAAGGGCGGCAGAGCGCTGGGTCTGCGAGTGGAAGCGGTGTTTGCCCTTCCCTTCACGCTCGATCAACTCACCGAATTCGCGGCTGGTTTGCTGCACGCGCCGCTGCGACAGCTCGACCAGGATATCGTTCACCGGGTCGCTCTGGTTCTTAACGACGACGCCATTGAGCAGGTCGGCACTATTCTCACGGTTTGCGAAACGCGCTGCCGCCTCGCTCGATGCTTCGCGCGACAGGGTATAGACACTGGCGCCATAGGCTGTGTCGACTTCACCCGCGCTGTCGGCGTGCAAAGAGATGAAGAGGTCCGCATTCATCCGGCGGGCAATCTCGGGCCGTTCCTGCAAGACGAGGAATGTGTCGTCTTCGCGCGTCAGTGCCACACGAATACCGCCTTCCTCGATCAGCCGGTCCTTCACGGCATGCGCCAGCGCAAGCACCACGTCTTTTTCCCTGCGGCCCCCCGATACCGCGCCCGGGTCCTTCCCGCCGTGGCCGGGATCGATCACCACCAGCGGGCGCGAATTATCGGGCGGCCCGTAGATCGTGGGCAAGTCGACCGGCTGCCCGGACTCCGGCAATGTCAGCGAAATGACGTAGTCCCGGCCCAGATGGGGGACCGGCAGGGTCAACCCGAACACGAACAATCCTCCCACCAGGATCACTGGCAGAAGGAAGATTGCGAGGATTTGAAAGAAGCGGCCCATCCGGTCGGCATAGTAAAATGCCACGCATCGCTTTCGCAATAGAGTTGCCGCGCTTCATCCGCGATGCTAGCCAATATGGGTCACGTTACGCACAGTCCCTTCTGCTGGACCGATTTTTCGAGCCGGGAAGCACTGCTAAACGGGGCAATCACATGGCCGCGCGGCTAATTGTCCGCACGGCGACAAAGCAAGATTACAGGTTGATGCGACCAATGCGCACCCCCCGCCCGCTCCGAACTGCCAGACCGCACGGTCTTGCAGCAGAGCGTCCGGCGCGGGCCGCGAGCGTACCAAACACTCGGGCAGCAGTCCGCGTGGTCGCAGACACATTCGTTCCCCGCGCCCCTCTTTCGGGATGCGCGGCGGAGGTCCCTTCCCGCTCTGGCCGCAGGGCCAGGCAATTTTTCACGAAAGATAGCGCGCTTCGCCGCGACAGGCCCAGGGGGCTGGAGCAGGCGCAACGCGTGGAGACACTACAATGGCAATGCGCATGCTCATCGATGCGCGCCACACGGAAGAAACCCGTGTGGCCGTTCTCAAAGGCAACCGGATAGAAGAATTCGACTTCGAGTCGGCTGAACACAAACAGATCACGGGCAATATCTACCTCGCCAAGGTTACGCGGGTAGAGCCATCGCTGCAGGCGGCGTTCGTCGATTTCGGCGGCAACCGCCACGGGTTCCTCGCGTTCAGCGAAATCCACCCCGATTACTACCAGATTCCCAAGGAAGACCGCGACGCGCTGCTGGCCGAAGAGGCCGAGGCGGCTGCCGAGGAAGAGCGCCTGCGTGCCGAAGAGGAAGAGGCGGGCCACGTCCCGGGCGACGAATACGACGCCGAAGACGACCAGTCCGCCGAAGCACTGGCCGAAGACCTCGCCGAAGACGGGCTGGAGGAAATCGACACGTCGGAGAAAGACAAGGTCTCCACGATCGAGGAAGGCCAGCTTTCTTCCGACGACGATGACGACGACGATGATGACTCCGATGAAGAGGAAGAATCGTCCGAAGGCGACGGCAACCGGCGTGGCCGGGGCGGTCGTCGCGGTCGCGGTGGCCCCCGCAGGCAGGGTGGCAAGGGCCGCAGCCGTGCCAAGGAAGTCGACGAAGCACGCGCGCGTCGACAGGCGCTGCGTCGTCGCTACAAGATCCAGGACGTCATCCAGCGGCGCCAGGTGCTGCTGGTGCAGGTCGTCAAGGAAGAGCGCGGCAACAAGGGCGCGGCGCTGACCACCTATCTCAGCCTTGCCGGTCGCTACACCGTGCTGATGCCGAACAGCAGCCACGGCGGCGGCATTTCGCGCAAGATCTCTTCCGCGAGCGACCGCAAGCGCCTGAAGACCGTCGTCAGCGACCTCAACCTGCCACGCAGCATGGGCCTGATCGTGCGCACCGCGGGTCTCAGCCGCACCAAGACCGAGATCAAGCGTGACTTCGATTACCTCGCCCGGCTGTGGGACGAGATTCGCGAACGCACGCTCGGCTCCAGCGCGCCATCGCTGATCCATTCGGACAGCGACCTGATCAAGCGCGCGATCCGCGACATCTACAACCGCGAGATCGAGGAAGTCGTGGTCGAGGGTGAGGATGGCTACAAGTCCGCCAAGGCCTTCATGAAGCTGCTGATGCCCAGCCACGCCCGGCGGGTAAAACCCTATTCGGACCCGGTGCCGCTGTTCCAGCGCTACGGCGCGGAAGACCAGCTGCGCGCAATGTACGAACCGGTCGTACAGCTCAAATCGGGCGGTTACCTCGTCATCAACCCGACCGAGGCGCTGGTCTCTATCGACATCAACTCGGGCCGCTCCACCAAGGAGCACGGGATCGAGCAGACCGCCACCGCGACCAACCTGGAAGCGGCCAAGGAAATCGCACGCCAGCTGCGCCTGCGCGACATGGCCGGGCTGGTCGTGATCGACTTCATCGACATGGAGTACAACTCCAACGTCCGTAAGGTCGAACGCGCGATGAAGGACGCGCTTAAGACCGATCGTGCGCGCATCCAGGTGGGCCGCATTTCCGGCTTCGGCCTGATGGAAATGAGCCGCCAGCGGTTGCGCACCGGCGTGCTCGAAGCGACCACGCGCCCCTGCCCACATTGCGACGGCACCGGCCTGGTGCGCACTGCATCCTCTGCCGGGCTTTCGGCGTTGCGCCTGATCGAGGACGAGGCGGCCAAGGGCAAGGGCACGCAAATCCGCCTGTCCGCCAGCACCGAAGCGGCGGTCTACCTCCTCAACGAAAAGCGCGCCGACCTGCAGGAGATCGAGTGCCGCTACGGCGTGACCGTGGAGGTCGTGCCCGAGGGCGAAGACGAAGGCGCCAAGATGGCCGTCTCCAGCTCTGGCCCCAAGCCGACCGAAGCACCCAAATTCGATCCGATCGTAGTCGATGATTCGGAAGACGACATTGAAGACGGGAACGATGTAGAGGATCGCGACGACGATAACGACAACTCCCACGATTCCGACGATCGCCCGAAGAAGAAGCGGCGGCGGCGGCGGGGCGGTCGCAACCGCAACAAGCGGCGCGATAACGAGGATGGCAACACGGACTCGGGTAGCGATTCCGACGATGGCGACGACGCGTCCGGCACCGACGAATCCTCGCGCAAGGACGGGGATGACGAGGATAAACCCCGTCGCCGTCGTAGCCGCGGCGGTCGCGGTCGGCGCAAGAAGCAGGACAATGCAGAACCGTCCGAGGCGCAGGAAGAGGTTTCCGAACAGGTCGTAGAAGACATGGCCGTAGTCGCCGGGCCGGATGATTCGCCCGAAACCGCCGAAGCCGTTGCGGAGGAAAAGCCGAAGCGCCGCTCGCGCGCCAAGAAGGCGGATGAAACCGCCGAAACCGTTGATGCCGAGGCAAAGCCTGCCCCCAAGAAGCGGGCCAGCCGCGCGAAGAAGGCTCCGGAAGGTGAAACCGAAGCGGCAGATGTTGCGGCCGAGGAAAAACCCAAGCCGCGTCGTCGCACGACAAAGAAGGCAGAAGCGGATGAAGGCGATGCACCGGCCAAGAAGCCGCGCGCACCCCGCAAGACGGCGGCGAAAAAGCCCGCCAAGGCCGCTACCAAGGAGCAGTTGACCGACGATATCGCGGTCGTCTCCGGCCCTGAGGACACGCCCGCCGATCCTCAGGCAGCTGCGGAAAAGGAAGAGAAATCCCCTGCCGCTGCGGCCAATGACGGCGGCGATGCCAGTGCTCCAAAACGTGGCGGCTGGTGGCAGCGCACCTTCGGAGCCTAATCGGAAGCACCTGACTATCGGCGTGCGGTAGAGACGAGCAAAGGACACCACGAAGATGCCCCTCGCCTACCGCACGCCCGACAGCCGCTTCGCAAACCTGCCGGACTATCCCTTCAAGCCGCATTACCACATGCTGCGCGAAGGCCTGCGGGTGCATTATCTGGACGAGGGGCCGCGCGACGGCACCCCGGTGCTGATGATGCATGGCGAGCCGAGCTGGAGCTACCTCTATCGCCACATGATCGGGCCGGTGGTCGAAGCCGGATACCGGGTGCTGGCGCCCGACCTGATCGGCTTCGGCAAGTCGGACAAGCTGACGAAGAAGGCCGAATATTCTTACGCGCTGCATGTCGCGTGGATGCGCGACTGGCTCGACGCGATGGACCTGTCGAACATCGTGCTGGCCTGTCAGGACTGGGGTTCGCTCGTCGGGCTCAGGCTGGTTGCGGATACGCCGGATCGGTTCGCCGCAGTGGTGCTCGCCAATGGCGGACTCCCGGCGGGCGAACCTGCGCCCGAAGCTTTCAGGAAGTGGCGGACGTTTTCCAAACGCAGCCCGGTCTTCCCGATTGGCAGGATCCTGCAGCAGGCCACGGTACGCGAATTGAGCAAGGCCGAGGTGGCAGCCTACGATGCCCCCTTCCCGACCCGCGCCAGCAAGGCGGGGGCGCGCATCTTCCCCTCGCTCGTCCCACTGGGAGCGAACGAGGCCGTGCCCGACCAGCTGAAGGCATGGGAGGTGCTCGAAGGCTTCGACAAGCCGTTCACCTGCTCCTTTTCGGATCGTGATCCCATCACCCGTGGCGGCGATGCAAAGTTTCGCGCGCGCGTGCCCGGCGCGAAGGACAATCCGCTGCACCGCACGCTGCGCGGGCACCACTTCATCCAGGAAGACGACCCCGAGGGATTTGCTGCGGCGGTGATCGAAACGGCGAAGCGGGCGGAGGTTTAGGCTTTCAGCGGATAGTGTAGCAACCGTTCGTACTGAGCTTGTCGAAGTGCGAATGGTCCGCGCTGCGCTCGCCCTTCGACAGGCTCAGGACGAGCGGGAGAGGGCAGCGGCAAGTCTCCCCCTCGAAGAGGGGTCGTGGCAGCTCAAAACCCCACCCGCGCCCCTGCCCAGTCGAACAAGTAGCCACTGTCGTCCGGCGTCAGCCCATCGATCACGTCGAGCAGGTTCCCCGCTGCCTGATCGGGCGGCGTCAGCTGGCCGTCTGGCAGGTTGGCCTGGAACGGTTCGGACAAAGCCGTATCGACCGTGCCGGGGTGCAGTGCGACACAGATCGCCTGCCTGTGCGCGCGGCCGAGCTCGATGGCGTAATTGCGCATCAGCATGTTGAGCGCCGCCTTGCTCGCCCGGTACGAATGCCACCCGCCGATCCCGTTATCCGAAATCGAGCCCACCCGCGCCGATAGCGCGGCGAACACGGCGCGCCGGTCGCGCGGCAAAAGTGGCAGGAAATGTTTGGCGATCAGCGCAGGGCCGATCGTGTTGAGGTGGAAGACGCGCGCCATCGCGTCTGCCTCGACCTGCCGGTAGCTGCGCTCCGGCCCGGTCCCGTCCGGCAGGCTCAGCACTCCGCTGGCCACGATCACGCAATCGAGCGGTTTGCCCACGGCTTGCGCCGCCCCTGCAATGTTTGCCTCATCGTCGAGATCGAGAGGGAGCCATTCGACACCCTCCGGCAGGCTTTCCGGGCGTGTACGCGAAGCCGCGAAAACCTCTTCTGCATCGCGCGCAACCAGGCCTCGCACGAGCGCCGCGCCAATCCCGCCACTCGCGCCGATTACAACGGCTCGCTCGATCTGCTGTCCTACATGCCCCATGTCGGATAGACCCACGGAGATGCTTGCACGTTCCCTCCTCCCTCGCGAGCGAGAGATTTCTGCCTTAAGACACTGTGTCAGGTGTGTCAGGCGTACCGGATTTGGCGCGGTTGCGCCCTTGCACCTTGCGCAGCAGGCGCTAGGTGAGAGGCAAGCAGAATTCAGGACTTTACGATGGCGACCTTCACCCTCCCCAAGAACTCCAAGATCCGCGACAAGGGTGAAGTGCACTCGGCCAAAGGCGCGGCGAGGGTCAAGAAGTTCAAGATCTATCGCTACAACCCGGATAGCGGCGAAAACCCGCACTACGACCGGTTCGAGCTCGATCTCGATGCGTGCGGCCCGATGGTCCTCGACGCATTGTTCAAGATCAAGAACGAGGTCGACCCCACGCTGACCTTCCGCCGGTCGTGCCGCGAAGGGATCTGCGGGTCGTGCTCGATGAACATTAACGGCAAGAACGCGCTCGCCTGCACGACCGCAATCGAAGACCTGAAGGGCGAGGTTCGCATCACGCCGCTGCCGCACATGGAAGTGGTGAAGGACCTGGTGCCCGATTTCACGCACTTCTACGCGCAATACGCCTCGATCCGCCCGTGGCTTCAGACCGTCAGCCCGACGCCGAGCGGCAAGGAGCGGCTGCAGAGCCCGGAAGAGCGCGAGAACCTGGATGGCCTTTACGAGTGCATCCTGTGCGCCTGCTGCTCCACCGCGTGCCCCAGCTACTGGTGGAATTCGGACAAGTTCCTCGGCCCGGCGATCCTGCTGCAGGCCTATCGCTGGCTGGCCGACAGCCGTGACGAGATGACCGGCGAACGGCTCGACCAGCTGGAAGACCCGTACCGGCTCTATCGCTGCCACACGATCATGAACTGCGCGAACGTGTGCCCCAAGGGGCTCAGCCCCGCGAAGGCGATTGCCGAGACCAAGAAGATGATCGCCGAACGCGCGATCTGATCCAGCGCCTGCCGCACGTTGAACAAGCCGACCCCGTTCTTCGACTATCAGGAGCTGCCCGGCAGCGAAGGCTGGTTCAGCTGGAACCCGCACGATCGCACGCGCTTCAACGCAGCGGTGATGGGCGATCTTGCCGTGCGGCGCGAGGGCGACCAGTGCCGCCTGCGCATGATGCCGGAACTGCGGCACACCAATCTGCAGGACATGATCCACGGGGCGACTACACTCGCCCTGATCGATATCGCGCTGTTCGCGACGGCTCACGTCTTGAGCGAGGCCGAGGCAGGCCCCTCGGTCACGCTGGAACTCTCCACCCAGTTCGTGGGCGCGGGCATTCCGGACAAGCCGCTCGATGCGCTGACCGAGATCGTGCGCGAAACGGGCCGCATGGTGTTCATGCGCGGTCAGGTGGTCCAGGAAGACCATCTGGTCGCCAGCTTTTCCGGCATTATCCGCAAGCTTGCATCGCGCGGTGGCACGGCCGCTTGACCGGAGTTGTCACCCGTTACGAGGAACTGCTTGCCGCAGGCGAGTTGCGCGACGACGCCGATCAACGCGCAGCGGTTGAGCAGCTGGGCCGGGTGCAGGCCGAACTGGAGGCGGGTAGTCCGCGCAAGGGCCTGCTCGGCGGGCTGTTAGGCAAGAGGCCGCAGCCGGTGCGCGGGCTCTACATGTGGGGCGGCGTAGGGCGCGGCAAGTCCATGCTGATGGACCTCTTCTTCGAATGCCTCGACATCGGGAAAAAGCGCCGCGTGCATTTCCACGCCTTCATGCTGGAGGTGGACGCAATGATTGCGGAAGAGCGCGCGAAGAAGACCGAGGGGCCGGTGCGACGGGTCGCCGCGCGTATTGCCGAGGATGTGCGCTGCCTGGCCTTCGACGAAATGGTCGTCACCAACACTGCCGATGCGGCAATCATGGCACGCCTGTTCACCCCGCTAATCGAGGAACACGGCGTTACCGTCGTCACCACCAGCAACCGCCCTCCCCACGATCTCTACAAGGACGGGCTCAACCGGTCGCTGTTCGTGCCCTTCATCGAACTGGTCGAGCGGAAGCTCGATACGCTGTCGCTCAATGGGCCGACCGATTACCGGCTCGATCGTTTGGGCGATCTTGAAACCTGGCATACACCGCTGGGCGATGATGCGACGGAGCAGGTGCGCGAAGCCTTCTTCCGCCTGACCGACTACAAGCCGGAAGACGCCCAGCATGTCCCCTCGGGCGAACTCGAGCTGGGTGGCGGGCGTACACTGCATGTTCCCAAGTGCCTCAAAGGCGTGGCCGTATTCAGCTTCAAACGGCTGTGCGGCGAAAACCGCGGAGCCGCGGATTACCTCACGCTTGCCCGCGAGTTCCATACGGTCATTGTGGTTGGGATACCGATACTCGGCCCCGAAAACCGCAACGAGGCAATCCGCTTCACCAAGCTGATCGACGCGCTGTACGAACACAAGGTAAAGCTCTTCGCCACCGCCGCTGCGGAGCCAGAGTCGTTGTATCCTACAGGCGATGGCAGCTTCGAGTTCGCCCGCACGGTCAGCCGCCTGCGCGAAATGCAGAGCACCGACTACATGGCGCTTGGCCACGGGGTGGATTGAATACCCGCAAAGGCGCCCTAATTCAGAGCTGTTCCGGCGGCCAGACATCCCCGCCGATGTGAGAAGCGACATGATCGATATCCGTCCTTTCGAGAGCCTCGGCTCCGCCGACCATGGCTGGCTCGATGCCCGCCACCACTTCAGTTTCGCGAGTTACTACGACCCTGCCCGCATGGGCTGGGGCCGCATCCGCGTGTGGAACGACGACACGATCGCGGCGAAAAGCGGATTTCCGCCCCACCCACACGACAATATGGAGATCGTCACCTTCGTGCGAACGGGCGCGATCACACACCAGGATTCGCTCGGCAACAAGGGCCGCACAGCTGCTGGCGACGTGCAGGTGATGAGCGCGGGCACCGGCATCACCCATGCCGAGTATAACGTGGAAGACGAAGCCACGACGCTGTTCCAGATCTGGATTCTGCCCGACAGCCAGGGTGAAGCGCCCGGCTGGGACCAGCGCGAATTCCCCAAGGCAAGTCGCGATGGCGGGTTCGAAGTGCTGGCGAGTGGCACGCCCGAAGCTGATGGCGCATTGTCGATCCGCGCCGATGCCAAGGTTGCGGCAGCCACCTTGAAGGCCGGACAGACCGCCGAGTGGCAGGCAGCACCGGGGCGCCACCAGTACCTGGTCGCACCCACCGGACGCATCCGGGTGAATGGACAAGAAGCTGGCCCGCGCGACGGCATCGCCACGAAGGATGAAGGCGTGCTTCGGGTCGAAGCACTCGAAGAAGCGGAAATCGTGCTGGTCGACTCGCGCTAGGCGAGGCTAGGCCGGTTCGGCGGCCTTCTGCATCACGCGACTCTGCTTGTCGGCCAGCCGGCCCATCAGCTTGAGATCGCGTTCGGTCAGTTTGAGCGCGGTGTCGGCCCAGATTTCGGTAATCTCGGACAACTCGGCAAGCGAAAGGTTCCAGCTACGCTTTGTCGCCCGGCGCGAGCCGAGCAGGCCCGCGTGGCGACGTGCGTTCTTCTCGATGAAGGTCTGCACGGCTTCCTCACCGGTGCCATCGGGCACGACCTCGTGCACAAGGCCCAGCGCCAGCATCTCGCGCGCGGAAATGGTCTTGCCCGAGGTGATGAGTTTCTCGGCCGCCACGCTGCCCAGCTGGCGGCTGAGAAATGCGTGCGCGCCCATTCCGGGGAAGAGGCCGAACATGATCTCTGGCAGGCCGAAGCCAGCGCTTTCTTCGGCAATAATGAAATCGAACGAAAGCAAGGCTTCCAGCCCGCCGCCCAGCGCATCGCCTTGCGCCAGCCCGATGGTGAGCATCGGCAGGCCCAGAGTATTGATGTTGCGATGGAGAATGCGGCAGCAGCGGTGGCCGTAATCGACCAGCGCGGCGCGATCGCCCGCGACGATCAGTTTGCGGAACAGCGTGAGGTCGCCGCCGTAGCAGAACACACCGGGTGCGTGGCTCCCGAGGATAAGGAAACGCAGGTCGTCGCGACCGAAATTGGCCTGGATCAGATCCTGCCAACGCTCGAAATCGGCGAGCATCGAAGGCGTGAAGCTAGGTCGCCCGCTCGGGACCATATGCGTCCAGAGAGCCTTGGTATCCGAATCATATTCGACGCGCAATTCATCGAGACCGAACAGCTCGGGCGCGATGACAGGCCCACCTTCGACGAGCATCGGGTTACCCGATTCGTCGAGGATGATGTGTTGCTCGAAATTGGTGCTCACCCGGTTCAATGCGACCCCCGTTGCCACCTGTGCGCGGGCATTAGCCCTGCAATTGGGGTGAATCTAAGCGATGGCCGGACTCGACCGCAACGATTTATTTACCAAATCTCGAATTTTGAGTCATTTTTGCGATGGGCCGAGTCAAAATGTTGCTCAAATGACTCACGTTTTCTCGGCCAGCGACGCCATGCTCCGGTCCAGCATCAGCAATTGCCACAGTTCACGCGCATGATCTCGCCGCCCGGAGATGTGGTTTTCCGCCAAATTCACGAGGGTCTCGCGATCGAACCAGCCCGTGTCGAGCAGGCGCGGATTGCGGACGACTGCCCGCGCGCCTTCTTTCAGATCATGACGGAACCAATGCGCGATCGGCAGCACGAATCCCTGTTTGGGTCGGTGGAGAATATTCTGCGGCAGTTCTCCAGCCATTGCGCGTTTGAGGGCATATTTGCCCTCACCCCCGGTAATCCGCCGCGATACCGGCAGGCGCGCAGCGAACTCGACCAGGGTGTGATCCAGCAATGGCTCGCGCGCTTCGAGGCTCGCGGCCATGCTCGTCCGGTCGACCTTGGTCAGGATATCCCCCGGGAGCCAGAATTTGAGATCGGCGTATTGGGCGCGGTCCAACCCGTTGCGTGCCGGGGCGCGGCGCATCAGCTCGACCAGGGGCTGCTCGGCACGATACCCACCCAATTCCCGGACCATCGCGGGCGAGAACAGCGCCTTCCGCGCTTCCGGTGCCATGATGCTCAGCGCCCTCGCGTAAGCTTCTTCGCCGGATAGAGCGAGAGCCTGCAACGTGCTTTTGGCGCGCAAGGGGCGCGGAGCCCAGTCCGCCTTGGGATAAAGTGCGCCCAGCGGCCCGAAGCCCATCTTCCGAATGGTGGCGGGCACCATATCGCGAGCCCGCTGTTCGGCAGCGTGGAAAACATGGCGGCGGTACCCGGCAAAGGCCTCGTCCGCGCCGTCGCCGGACAGCGCCACGGTGACATGCTGGCGTGCCAACGCGCACACTTCTGCCGTGGGTAACGCGGAGGCATCGGCGAAGGGTTCGTCGAACATGGCCGCGATGCGATCCACGCGGCCGAACAGGGCCGGATCGACGATCTTCTCGTGATGCATCGTGCCGAAGCGGTCTGCGATCAGGCGCGCATGTTCGGTCTCGTCCAGATCGGCCACGTCGAAACCGATCGAGCAAGTGGTGACCTGCCGCTGCGCAATATCGGCCATCATCGCGACCACCGTGGAGCTGTCCACGCCGCCCGAAAGGAATGCTCCGATCGGCACATCGCTGACCATGCGCGATTGCACCGCATCATGCAGATGTGCGCGGATCGCCTCGCGCTCGTCCGCTTCGCTCAAGTGATGCCGGTCGGCGAAGGAGATGTCATACCAGCAGACGGGTGGACGCGGCGCATTGCCGGGTTCGACAACCTGGTAATGTCCTGCCGGAAGCTTACCGACACCCAACAGGATCGACCGGTGATCGGGCACGTAACCCCAGGCGAAGTAATCCTCTATGGCGAGCGGATCGATCTTCCGTTCGATCCGAGGATGCGCAAGCAAGCCCTTGAGTTCCGATGCGAACGCGAATGTGCCGTCAGGCAGGATAGCGGTGAAAAGCGGCTTTACGCCAAACCGGTCGCGGGCGAGGAAAAAGCTGCGCGCATGCGTGTCGTAGATCGCGAAGGCGAACATGCCATTCAGGCGCGCAAGGCAATCGGCACCCCATTCCTGGTACGCCGCGAGAATGACTTCGGTATCGCCCTCGGTCGCAAACCTATGGCCCAGCTGGCCCAGCTCGTGCCGCAAAGCCCGGTAATTGTAGATTTCGCCGTTGAAGACGATCACCGAACGTCCGTCGGCAGACCTCATCGGCTGCGGTGAGCCCTCCACGTCGATTACCGAAAGCCGCCGGTGCGCGAGGCCCACGCCGTCGGCCAGCCACAAGCCTTCCCCATCGGGGCCGCGATGCGTCATGGCATCGCGCATGGCAGTCAGGACCGATCGATCGATTGAGGCGTGCGGATCACGCGCGAATAGGCCAGCAATGCCGCACATGCCTGATCTCCCCTAGCGGGCTACGGCGGCTTCCACCAGCGCCGCGGGCCCGCCGGACGCTCGATGAAAGCGCTCTAGCGCCTGCCCGGATGCATCGGTGCCATCGTCATAGGTGGAAAGGATGACCAGCCAGCGCGGGTGCGTGCGTAGGGCAAGCCGGTCGCCCAGCCCCGCGAGCCGGGAGCCGAGCGCGCTCGAAGTCGCCTCCCCGCCCACAACGAAGGAAGACCATGCAAGGCGCCGCTCGGCGCCAAAGGCCAGCAGTTCGGTTCCAGCTATGTTTTCAGGCGCGGGTGCAGAAGCCACCAGCCGCCACGGTGTGTCGGGCGGCACCGCCCCTTCGCTCTCCACGGTCGGGTCGGCCATGCCGGTATAGGCGGCAAGATAGAGATCGACCTCGTATCCCTGCTCGTCGCGATAGATTGCGTGCAGCCGCTCGCTCGCATGCGCGCCTTTGGGCTGCCAGGCGGGCTTTGCCGGCGTTTCGAGGAGCACCCAGCCCTCGATCTCTGGCGCATGCGGGACTGGAGCCTGCGTCTCCGACCCTCGCGCAAGGCCGGCCCACAGGCCTGCCAGCAAAATTATCGCAGCAATCGCGGGTGCGAGCGTACTCGCCCGCAATGTCCCACGGTTGAGCGCAAGGACCGCGCGATAATGCGCCAGCGAGCCCGCCTCCGCACCTTCGGCCAGCGGATCGCGATCGAACCATCGCCACGCAACGGCCATCACCAGCGCCACCACGAGCGCAAAGAACACCCAGCCATAGATGATATGGTCGAAGCCTGCCGCGCGCTCGACGCCGACCTTCTGGGCGATGGCAATCGTTCCCCACGCGCGCACTCCATTGGCGAGGATCGGCACCACGAGGCAGAGCAGCATGAAGGCTACACGTCGCGGCCAACCTGTCATTCCGACCTTTGCGGCAAGCACCCCGAGCGTCAGCATCGCGACCACGAACTGGACGCCCGCGCATGCCTCGGCAACTTCGAACAGGCCCGCCGGGGTGTCGATGAACACGCCGTCGATCTCAGCAGGGATGCCGCTGAGATGCGTGAGCGCGATCACCATCTTCGCCGTCAGCATCTGCAAGGGGAACACGATCTCCTCGCCAAAAGGCACCAGGAAGGCCGCAAATGCGATGGGAAAGGCCAGTACGGCGCCCACACGCGGGCCGAGCAAGGCAATCGTCACGGCTTGCAGCACCAGCACGGCACCAGCCTGCGCGACGATATCGATGGAGCTGAGCGAGCCGACCAGCCAGACGGCCAGCGCGCCAAGCAACGCGAACATTCCGGGCCACCACGCATGCGGCGTCAGGTCCGCAAGCGCCCCGCGCCGGTTCCACACCAGCCAGCCGATGATCGGCGGCACGAACAGGATATGCTGGTAGGCCGAAACGGTCAGCCATTGGCGCGCCATGTCCACCCATTGCGGCGCGGTCAGCAGGAAAGCGCATGCCCACAGGAAGGCCAACCACCCAAGCGCACGCGCCCATGCGGCAGGAAGGGCCTGGAGCCTGGCCGTCAGAGCGAGACTGCGCGGGGGATGCAGCGCGTCACGCGGCATCGCGCACCGGATCCGCGGCAGGCGGGCGGAGCAGCGCGCCAAGCCCGGCCAGCATCGCACGCCAGCTCTGGTGTTCGAGAACGAAGGCACGCGCCGCCTCGCCCATTTCGAGCGACCGGTCGCGATCCTCCAGCAGCGCAAGCGCGCGCCCGATCATCGTCCGGTCGCCTTCGGCAATGGTGAAATGCACCCCGTCCTCGCCATCGATGCCGGTTGCGGCTTCGGGCGAAAGGAGCACGGGCATGGCCATAGCCATCGCTTCGAGCACCTTGTTCTGGATGCCGCGCGCAATCGTCAGCGGCGCAACGACGACATCCGCTTCCGCAATATAGGGTCGCACGTCGGGCACTTCGCCCCACACGGTGACGCCAGCCTGCTTACCGAGCGCTTTCACCGCCTGCGTGGGTGCACGGCCGACGATGTGGAATTCCGCATCCCCGTGCACTTCGCGAATTCCCGGGAGGATGCGATGCACCATCCGCTCGACCGCAGCGACGTTGGGCGCGTAGTCCATCTGCCCGGTGAAGACGAAGTTCGGCCCCGAACCATAAAGCGTCGGCTCGGGGGGAATGGCGCCGGGGGCGAAGAACTTTGCGTCGATCCCGTTGCGCATCACCCGCAGGTCGATCTGGTGCATGTTCGAGACCCGCGTGCGGAAAAGGTTTGCTTCGTTCTCGCTGATCAGCAGCGTCGTATCCGCGGCGCGGGCAAAGCGCTCCTCCGCCGCCGCCAGCAACCGCCCTTCGCGCGCGTGAACCCACGCCTTGGGCCCATGCCCTGCCTCGCCATAAGCCTCGAACTTGGCGCTATCGACATCGCACAGGTCAAGCACGGTCCGCCCCGGGAAATGCGGCGGAATATATTGCGCCATCTGCCCGGAGAACACGTAGATCGCGTCGATCGGGCGATAATGCAGCACCTGCGCGACCCATTCGTGCAAGCGATCATTGGCGAATGCGGACAGGCTGACGGGCCGACCCTTGGCCATCGCTTCGGCGGCGGCGAGCATGTCCGGCTTGCGGCATGGCACCAGATGGTGGCTGGCCGCTATGCCGGAGAGGAACTGCTCGCCATAGCCCGCACGGTCGTCGAACGTGCCGACATGGACCGGGCCGAGCTTGGCGAGCGCCCTCAGCACATGGAACGATCGGATCTTGTCGCCGCGATCGGGCGGGAATGGTACGCGGTGCGCAAGGAAAAGGGTTTCGCCCATCAGCCCAGCCCCCGCGCGATGTGCGGGCCGATGCGGTTCGCAACGGGCAACGGCAAAGCCTTCCACAGCGCAATCTTGCGCGCGTAAGCATCGCTGGTCGGGTCGATATCGCGCGCCTGCGTGCCATCCGCTATCCAGCGCGAATAGGTGAGCGGCTGCGGATCGAAACCCCAGTTTTTCTTGTAGTGGCAGGGCCCACTGCCTGTCTTCGAACGGCCGAAATCGAAATGCGTGCACGCCTTCGCACCGCGGGCATGGCACATTAGCGCGTAATACATCCGCTCGTTCGCGCGGGTCTCGCGGGCGCGCCACACGCCCCCGCCCCAGAACGGGTAGGCGGTACCCTGATGATAGAGCGTCAGCACGCTGGCGAGCGGTTCTTCGCCTTCCCACACGGTCAGGATGTCGGCCCGCTCGTCGAAATAGCGCAGCACTGCATCGAACAGGCTGCGCGGGAACACCGGAGTGCCGAGGTTGTGTACGCTTGCCGCGTAGCAGGCATAGTGCGCGGCGCGGTGGTTTTCCCCCGTGCCAACAGTAACCGTCAGCGGATTTTTCAGGCTCTTGCGCACTTCCGCACGCTGTTTGCGCGGGATCGCAAGCAATTGCGCATCGTCGTCGGGCGCGAGTTCGGTGACGAACCCGCTATGCTTGCCGGAAATCGCCTGCCAGCCAGCCGGGGTTTCCCCGCCCCGCAATTCCACTTCATTGCAGGAGTTACGCAACGCAAGCTCGCACGCTGCGTCGGCAAGGCGCTGGGCAACATTGCGTTCGCGTGCCAGTGCGCCACCATCGACCGCGAAACCGCTCGATACAAGCGCCCGCCCGAATAGCGGCGAGTGCACCAGCGTTAGCGGGAGCCAGCCGACAATGCGCCCTGCCCGTTCGGCGAGGATGCCATGCGCCTTCTGCCCCGTGCCGCGCTCTATCGCGGCCAGCCATTCGGGCAGGTGGAACGGACTGCCATCCTGTTCGTCGACGAATGCAGCGATCCGGGAAGCCTGCGCAGGATCGCGCAGGTCGGCCACGGCAATCTCGGTCGGTTCGGAGCGCTCCAGGGCGAAAGGTGCATTCATCGCGCTTCGCCTTCGATCTTCAGCGCCTCGATCCGGGCGATCTCGTCGACCCGGCCCCACGAGAATTCGCCCAGCAATCGTTCGAGCTTACGCTCCATGCGCGAAAGGTTGGTGTAATGACGCAGGCGAGAGCGCAGCGGGGCGCCCGCAACTCGCGGCTGGCCCGGATCGACCTCCCACGGGTGGCAATAGAATATTGCGGGCCGCATCTCTTCGCGGTTGACCTGCGCAATCGCCCATTTCGAGAAATGGTAGGGCAGCGTGCGGAAGAACCCTCCCCCGCCAGCCGCCAGCCGCCTCTCGCCCAGCATCGCCGTCGTCACTGGCAGTTCGACAAGATCGCTGTCTTCGACGGGGCGGAAGGCGAAACGCGGAGCGTCCCTCCAGCCGTAGTGATCATGCGCGATGGGCGCGACACTGGAGCTGTAGGAATAGCCTTGCGCAGCCAGTTCCTCATGCGCCCACGGCGTGCGCGCATCGATCGAAAAGCTTGGCGCGCGATAGCCGGTCACTTTTACGCCGCCCAGGTCTTCCAGAATGCCGCGCGATTTGCGCAGGTCCTCGGCAAATTGCACACGGTCGAAGGTGAACACGCGCTGGTGATCGTAACCGTGGCTGGCAAGTTCGTGGCCGGCTTCAACGATAGCGCGGATAGACTGCGGCACGCGCTCCGCCACCCAGCCGAGCGTGAAGAACGTCGCCTTCACTCCGGCCCGGTCGAACAGTGCCAGCATGGCCTCGACATTGCGCTCGACGCGCAGCTCGCACCCATCCCAGTCGGCGCGGGCAATCGTGTTTTCGAACGCACCGACCTGGAACCAGTCTTCCACATCGACCGACAGGCCGTTCACGACCTTCGGTTCGGGGGGGAATTTCTGGTGTGCCGGCGCGAAGTCCATGACTACGCGGCCCTGTTCTCTTTCTGGCGGCCTTCCTTGTCGAGCCATTCGATGAGCAATTGCAGCACATAGCGCACGCTCTGTTCCTGGTCTTCCAGCCGCGTTTCGAGCGCAGCGACGCGCGCGGCCAGATCGCCATCGGTCTTGGGCGAGCCCTCGATAGCGCGTGACAGTGTAGCAATCGCGGCGCGCAGATCGGACATCTCGCCCTCGTTCGAACCAGACGAAGGCGCCGCCGTCGGCTGTGCTGCTGCAGTGGGTGCAGGTGCGTGTACGGGCGCAGGCGAAGACGCCGCCGGAGGAGCCTGCGTCTGGGCATAGTTGGCAGACGGACCGGCATCGGGCTTGTGGGCACTCTCCGCCGATTGCGCACGGCTGTCGTTCGCCATCTCGTCGATCACCGCGGTCAGCATGACGCGGTCGATTTCGCTGCGCTGTTCCACCGCACCCATCAGCAAGAGGCGGGTGACGATCTGGTTGATCCGGCGCGGGATGCCGCCGCTGGCCTCGTGGATTGCGGTATGGATCTGCGGTTCGAAGCGCGGATTGCCATACCAGCCGACCAGCTGGAGGCGATGCTCGATGTAAGGCCGCACTTCCTGCGGCTCCATCCCGGTCAGGTGATGGGCGGCGATAACGCGCTGGCGCAGCTGCTCCAGCCGGTCATGCTGGGCGAGCGTCTGCTTGAATTCCGGCTGGCCGAGCAGCAATTGCTGCAGCAGCGGATGCGAACCGAGCTGGAAATTGCTCATCATCCGCATTTCTTCCAGCGCTTCGAAGCTCAAGTTCTGCGCCTCGTCGACCACCAGCAGGCAGCGGCGGCCTTCGCGCGCTTCCTCGTGCAGGAAAGCCTCGATCGCCGACAATGCGCTCGCCTTGTCCTGCCCCGCGACATCGAGGCCAAAACTCTGTGCCACCAGGTGCACCAGTTCCGACCCGTCGAGGTTGCTGGTCACCACCTGGCCCACGGTCATCTGTTCGGGATCGACCTTGCGCATCAGGTGCGCGACCATGGTCGACTTGCCCGATCCGATCTCGCCGGTGATGACGATAAAGCCCTCGCCCTGCGCCATTCCGTACCCGAGATAGCTCAGTGCCTTTCGATGCGTAATGCTCTCGAAATAGAAGTTCGGGTCCGGCGTAAGCTGGAAGGGTCGGCCCGAGAAACCGTAATACTGGTCAAACATAAGTGGTCTGGTCCCTCAGGCGATCAGAAATCGTACCGCAGGCCGACAAGGGCCGACGCATTGGTTTCGTCCACCGCATCGCTCTCGATCGCATCGACCGAAACCGCGGCACGGGCGGAAAGCTTGCCGAACAGCGTGCGGCTATAGGCGGCCGAAGCCCCCAGCAGCAGCGCGTCTTCGACTGCTGTAGAGCCTTGCCTGAGATAGCTTGCATATCCGTTGATATTGAACGCTGCGAGCGAGCCCAGCGGGCCGCCCATGCTGACATTGCCGTAGAAGCTTTCGTCCACCTGCCCATCGGCAGCAGCGAGCTGCGTTCCAGGCGCACCGTAATAGCGGCGACGGTCGTAGCCGATGGCTATACCCGTCGTCAGGCGGCCTTCGGTGGTCGAGTAGGCAAGGTTGACGCCCTGGTTCTTGAACACCGAACTGCGCACCGAAGACAGCGCACCGCCCAGGCAGTCTGCCGAGCCTTGCGTGCCGGTGCCGGTCACACAGCCGCTGAAATCGCCGGTCAGCGCATTACGCGAGGCGACAAAGCCAACCGGCAGGTTGGCCAGCGAATTGGTCAGCACACCGCCAAACCCGCTGATGCCCTTGTAGACGGAGGCATTGACGGCCGTGCGCGACGATGCCTGCCAGCTGAAGCTGCCATAATAGGAATCGCTGTCGTACCGGCGCCCGTAATGCGCCTCCAGCTGGGTGCGGCGCGAAGGCTTCCACACCACGCCTGCATCCCAGATCAGCCCCTCGGTCTCGAAGGCGATCCGGCGCGGGCCGCTGGTATCGGTCTGGTAACGTCCGTCGGCACCGACGACGGGATCGCCCGATCCGTCGCGCACGACGTCGCGGTTGGAAACCTCGACCTTTTCGTAGCCGACCCCGCCGACCACCGCAAAACCGGGAGCGATAGGCACGGTGATATCGCCGCGACCATAAAAATCGCGCACACGCTGGTCGGAATTGGAAACCTCTTCCTGAAACGCCCCGGCACCCACGGCAACGCCCACGGGCAGGACCTTCCCGGGATCGACTCCGATGCGCGCACTGGCGGAATGCACGATGCTTTCCTGCGCCACGTCGCTGATCGTCACCGCGTTGTCGACCACACCCACGGCAGGCTCTTCAACGCGGTTATACCCGAAGCGGTAGTTGGCAGAGACGTTCGCCACGCCGACCTGTGTCGAGATGTTGGGCCCGGCATAGGCCGAGTAGACGCGCGCCTCGCTGTCGGCGTCGATCGGCTGGCCGCTGGCAAGTGTGGTACCGCCGCCTGAATCGACCCGCGTGCGCGCGGCAAGGCCGCCCGCTTCCACCGTGACGCCCCGCGTGAGCGCAGCATAGCCGCGTGCAATGCCCGAAACACTGTCGCCACCCGAAACACCGTTCGAAAGATCGTCGCCATAGCTGATGACGCGGTCATAGCGCAGAGAGACGGAGCCGCCCCCGCGACGCCCCTGAACCGATGCATCGACACCGGCGGCAACCGCTCCATAAACTGCGGTTTCGCTATCCGGCTCGATCCGCTGAGTCACGACCTGGTTGGCCTCGATATAGGGATCGATGCGCAGGCGCTGGCGCACGGGTGCACCCGATGGCCGCGAGCCATTGCCATCGCCATAGCCGCCACCATCGCCATAGCCGTCGCTCGATTGCGAACTGCTATCGCCGGGATAGCCGTAGGGCGTGCTGGGGGCAGGCGGCAGGCTGCTGCTCGCACTGCTCGAGCTTACCTCGTCATCGCTCCACTGGTATTGGGCGAAAGCAGGCGCGGCAGGCAGGAATGCGCTGGCACAAAGCACCGTGGCAAGAGCCGATACCGAGTGGGGCAGGCGGGTCATGGAGGCGGTCCTCATCCGTAATAACTCCCGAAGCGGCGCCCGCTCGGGCTGAAATTCGCGCCATTGAGCACGAGCTTGATGTCGGGGCAGGCAGCCAGCAACTGTGCGGCATCTTCCAGCGCGCTCTTGCCGGTGCGATCGGCACGCGCGACGAGGATCGTCTGGCCGACATGCTTGGCCAGCTCTGCCGCAGGCGATGCGGCGAGCGCGGGCGGGCTGTCGATCAGCACGATCCGGTTGGGTGCCTGCGCGGTCAGCCGCTCGAACATTTCGGCGGTCCGGCGGCTGGAAAGCGCCTCGCTCGCGTGGCTCGCCTGACGGCCGGGCGGCAGGATCCACAGGCCATCGATATCGGTCTGGAGCACATGCGCTTCGACGCCGCTTTCGGCATCGCCGAGCACATCCATAAGGCCCGCACGCTCGGGCAGGCCGAAAGCGTCCTTGACCGACGGATTGGCGAAATCGGCATCGACCAACACGACCTCCAGATCGCGTTCTGCAGCCAGCGACAATGCCAGATTGACCGCGCAGAATGTCTTGCCCTCATCCTGGTGGGGCGAGGTAACAAGGATGCGGCGCGACAGGCCGGTGCCAGCATGGCGAGCGGCCTCCAGTACCTGCCGCTTCACGATGCGGAATTCCTCGGCCAGCGCGGAAGCCTGCCCCGTCGGATCGACGAAGCCGCTCTTGCGCAAGCGATCGAAATCGACATCGACCGGTTCTCCGGCGAGTGCGATCGCATTGGCGCTACCCTCGATCACGGCAGGAGGCGGCGCCGACTGGCTCGGCACGGGAAGCTGTGCTTCGGCGGCCGGGGCCTCGACGGAAATTTCGGCCGGTGTCGGCTCAGGTTCGGGTGCAGGCGCAGGAGCCGGCGCTGGCGCTGGCGCTGGCGCCTGATCGCTGCCGGATTTACGCAGCGGACGCGCGCGCTTCATCGGAACATCGTCGAAGCTTTTCGGCATCGGCGCTGCGCCCAGATCGTTCAGGCCGAACGCACCACTGGCGCGTTCCAGCAAAGAACTGCTCTTTTCCTCTTGGGGAGGCTTGATGGGGCGATGTTCGGTCATTGCTGCTCCCTCACGCCATCACCTGGCCAACCTGGACAAATTCGATGCCCAGCAACACGACCAGCAATCCGGCCAGTGCGCCGGAACTGGCGTAGAACAGGCGCAACTGGCGCTCTTCCTTCGCCTGGCGCGAAGGCGGCACGATTTTGGTGATGGTCCCGATCACCGGCAGGCCGAGCGATTTCTTGAGCCCGGCGGCGGTCGAGAAGGTGGAACGCAGCATGGTCAGCGCGATCGCACTGCCCAGCCCTGCCCCGACGCCCAGCACCATCACTGCCAGCAGCAGGATCGGGCGGTTGGGTGCGGCAGGCCGCGTCGAAACGCCCGGCGCGTCGATTATGTCGAACCGGAAAGAGCTACGCTCGCTCTCCACTTGGCTGCGCAGTTCCATCTCCTCGCGGTCCTGCAGCAGCTCGTCGTACTTGTTCTTGAGCACCTCGTAATCGCGCCCGATGCGCTGGGCTTCGGCAGCCAGCTGCGGCTCGCTCGCCTGGTCGGCAATGATCATCGATATATCGGCCTGCAGCGCAGCCTTGCGCGCCAACAGCGCCTGCACATTCGCCTGCCGTTCGGCGCGGATCGAAACGAGCGAACTGTAAGCAGGGTTAGGCATGCCACCCGCCGTGGCACCGCCGCCGCCCATCTGGCGCAGCATCTGCACCTGCCGCAGCGCGGTCTGCATGTCCGGATGATTGTTCTTGAGCCCGCGCGCGCGCAATTGCGCGACCTGCGCTTCTGCCTGGTCCAGCGCGCTGCCACCGCCGCTGACTCCCGCGATAGTCTGCGGTGTCCCGGCAAGCTGGCCATTGATAGCAGCCAGCGCGCTTTGCGCCGCAGCCAGATCGGCTTCCACACCGCGCATTTCGGTGCGCGCGGATTGCAACCTGGACGAGATGGCGGTGGCCCCGCCGATCAGTTCTGGATGCTCTGCCTCGAACGCGGTACGCCGTGCTTCGGCTTCTTCCAGTTCCTTGGCGCGGGCGTCGAGCTGCTGGTCGAGCAGCGCGACTGCATCGCTTACTTCGCCGCGGGTCCCCTCGACATTGGCCTGCTCGAAAATCTCCAGCAGCTTGAGCACGACATCCTGCGCCAGCTTGGCATTCTCTGCGTCGGTATACTCGCTGCGGCCCATCTCCGCGGTGATTTCGAAGAGATTGTCCTCCTCGCTCTTCACCTTCACGTTTTCGGCCAGCGCGGTGATCGCACCTTCCATATCGCGTGGCG
>NZ_CAXQBM010000016.1:0-46400 GCF_964222115.1 Alteriqipengyuania sp. | reverse complement strand
AGCATGGCTCGATGGCGACAGCACGGCGTGGGCGATTGTCCCGCTGCGCCATTTCGACCGGCTGCAAGGGGCGGTCCTGCTCGGCAGGCCGCTTATCGACAGGCAGCTCGATTGGGAGGATTTCGACCTCCTCACGGTCGTGGGGCGGCAGCTCGCCAGCTATCTTTCCGAACAGGCAGGGCAGCGCGCGCTGATGGAGGCGGCAAGGTTCGACGAGTTCAATCGCCGGATGGCTTTCGTCCTGCACGATATCAAGAACCTTGCCAGCCAGCTTTCGCTGCTGTCGCACAATGCGCAGCGCCATGCAGAAAATCCCGCTTTCCGTGCGGACATGGTGAAGACGCTGGGCACGAGCACGGACAAGCTGAACGCGCTGATCCATCGTCTGGGACGCTACGGGACCGGTCGCGAAGCGAAGGTCGGCGACGTCGATCTGACTGCACTGGTACGCGAGGTCGGCACGCGTTTCGATTTGAGCGATCGGGTGGAACTGGCAGGCCTTGAAGAATGCATAGTGCGCGGCGACCGCGAGGGTCTGGAGCAGGCGCTCGTCCACCTTATCCAGAATGCGATCGAGGCGAGCCCCGATGGCGTTCCGGTCTGCGTATCCATGAAATGCGAGGGCAGGCGCGCGCTGATCGACATTGTCGACGTGGGCGAGGGCATGGATGCGGCCTTCATTCGCGACAAGCTGTACGCGCCATTCGTAAGCTCCAAGCAGGGCGGGTTCGGGATCGGCGCGCTCGAAGCGCGTGAACTCGTGCGCGCGATGGGCGGACGCTTGCAGGTCCAGTCGCGCGTCGGGCTCGGCACACGTTTCACCATCGAATTGCCGACCAGCGGGTCGAGCGCACAACCAGACGACATATTCACGCAAGAGGCGGCATGATGAGCGAACACAAACCGGAATCGCGGCCCAAGCTGCTGATCGTCGAGGATGACGAAGGGCTGCAGACGCAGCTCAAATGGGCGTTCGAAGGTTTCGAAGTCTTCGTCGCCGGGACGCGCGACGAGGCGCTGACGATCCTGCGGGCCGAGATGCCGCCCGTCGTCACGCTCGATCTGGGCCTACCGCCCGATCCCGACGGGACGAGCGAAGGCTTTGGCGTGCTCGATGCGATCATGGCGCAGAGCCCGCAGACCAAGGTGATTATTGCCAGTGGCCACGGCGCGCGGGAGAGCGCGCTCGATGCCATCGCTGCCGGGGCCTACGATTTCTATAGCAAGCCGGTCGATATCGCGGCGCTGGAGCTGATCGTGACGCGCGCGCTCAATCTCCATCGGATCGAGGCGGAGAACCGCCGGCTTGCGGAGAAGGTCGGCAAGGACAAGACCGTGCTCGGTACACTCATCACCGGGGCGCCGGAGATGGTGAAGGTCGCCCGCACGATCGAACGTGTCGCCAACACGGATGCATCGATCATGCTGCTGGGTGCGAGCGGGACGGGCAAGGAACTGTTGGCGCGCGGCCTGCACGATGCGAGCCCGCGGCGCGGTGGTGCGTTCGTGGCGATCAACTGCGCCGCGATCCCCGAAAACCTGCTCGAAAGCGAGCTGTTCGGGCACGAGAAGGGCGCCTTTACCGGCGCGGTCAAGACCACCGAGGGCAAGATCGAGTGCGCGCACGGCGGCACGCTGTTCCTGGACGAGGTGGGCGACATCCCGCTGCCCTTGCAGGTCAAGCTGTTGCGCTTCCTGCAGGAACGCACGATCGAGCGCATCGGCGGGCGCAAGGCGATCCCGGTCGACACGCGGATCGTGTGCGCAACGCACCGCGATCTCGACGCCATGATCGCCGAACAGACATTCCGCGACGATCTGTATTATCGCCTCGCGGAAATCGTCGTCAGCATCCCCTCACTGGCGGAGCGCCCGGGCGATGCGGGATTGCTGGCCAAGGCCTTCCTCACCCGCTTTGCGCGCGAGATGAACCCGGCGGTGAAGGGCTTCGCGCCCGATGCGCTGGCCGCGCTCGACACGCATGACTGGCCGGGCAATGTCCGCGAGCTGGAAAACCGCGTGAAACGTGCGGTCATCATGGCGGATGGCAAGCTGGTATCGGCGGAGGATCTGGACCTTGTTCCGCCACAAACGGATGTGCTGGACGCGCTCAACCTCAAATGCGCGCGCGAACAGGTGGACCGCAAGGTTATCCGTCGTGCGCTCGCGCGAACCGAAGGCAATATCTCGGGCAGCGCCAAGCTGCTCGGCGTGTCACGCCCGACGCTGTACGACCTGCTCAAGCAGTACGACCTGCAAAATTAGATCTGGTCGACTTCCGCCCCGTGCCTGCGATTGTATCGCATCGACCATGCGAGGGAGAGGCCGATCAGCACCGCGCCGATCAGGCCGGTAAAGCTCTCCGAAATATGGAATTTGGCCGATAGCAACATGATGAGGCCGAGCGCGATGATCGCCCAGAAGGCGCCGTGTTCCAGAAACCGGTACTTGGTCAGCGTGCCCGCGCGAACGAGGTGCACAGTCATCGAACGCACGAACAGCGCGCCGATGCTCAACCCGATGGCGATAATCAGCATGTTGTTGGAAAGCGCGAAGGCGCCGATCACCCCGTCGAAGCTGAAGCTGGCGTCCAGCACCTCAAGGTAAAGGAACCCGCCGAGGCCCGACCGCACGGCGCCTTCGGCAAGCTTGCGGCGCTCCATCTTGTCGAGCACGGTGCCGACCGCATCGACTGCGATGTAAGTGACCAGGCCGAGGATGCCCGAGGTGAGAAATACCATCGCATCGGCGTCCGTCAGCATCGTCGAGATGCCGTACAGGATCAGCAGCAGGACACCGATTTCGGCTGCCCTGATCTCCGAGAAGCGGCGCAGTGCCAGCTCCAGCCCGCGAATCCAGTCGACATCCTTCTCCCCGTCGAAGAAGAAGTTGAGCCCGACCATGGTCAGGAAGGCCCCGCCGAACCCTGCAATACCGACATGGGCGCTACTGACGATCGCCTCGTAGCGTTCCGGATCGTTGAGCGAGAGGTTGATGGCGGAGAGTGGGTCGAGGTTCGCTGCGATGGCGACAATGGCCAGCGGGAAGATGATCCGCATCCCGAACACCGCAATCAGGATGCCCCAGGTCAGGAACCTGCGCTGCCATTTCTCGTCCATTTCCCGCAGCACGGTTGCGTTGACGACCGCATTATCGAAGCTGAGCGATACCTCCAGGATCGAGAGGACGAGGACGATCCAGAGGACCTGTGCCACGCCTTCGGCCGTGCCGGAGATGTTCCATGCATAAACCCCCGCTGCGATGAAGCAGACGAGGGTGAAGATCAACGAGCCGCTGTAGTGCTTGAAAAGGGTGTTCACGACATTCTGTGTCCGTGCTGGTGTCGGCTATAGGGGCCGCTCTGGCAGGTTTGGCTACTTTTTGGGCTGGTATGTCTGGTCCGCTGTCGGGAAGCTGCGTTCGCGCACCTCCTTCGCGTATTGTTCGACCTTGTCGGTAATTTCATCGGCCAAGTTGCCGTATTTCTTCACGAAGCGCGGTACGCGTTCGAACATGCCGAGCATGTCGTCCACCACCAGAACCTGCCCGTCGCACTGCGCCGAAGCGCCGATGCCGATGACCGGGATTTCGAGCGCTTGCGTGAGCGAAACCGCAATCGGCTCGACCACGCCCTCGACCACAACCGCAAAGGCTCCGGCTTCCTGCACCGCCTTGCCGTCCGAGATGATCTTGGCGTGTTCCTCCTGGCTGCGACCGCGTGCGCCATAACCGCCCAGTGCGTTGACCGCCTGCGGGGTGAGGCCGACATGCGCCATCACGGGAATGCCGCGCTGGGAGAGGAAGGAAATTGTCTCCGCCATTGCTTCGCCGCCTTCCAGCTTCACCGCCGCGCAGCCGGTTTCGGCCATGATCCGGCTGGCGCTTTGAAAGGCTTTTTCCGGGCTCTGCTCGTAAGCGCCGAAGGGCATGTCCACCACCACGACCGAGTGATAGCTGCCGCGAACAACTGCGGCGCCATGCGCGCACATCATGTCCAGCGTGACCTGCAAGGTCGAGGGCAGGCCGTAGATCACCTGCCCCAGCGAATCCCCGACAAGCAGGATATCGCAATGCGCGTCGAGCAGCTGTGCCTGCCTGGCGGTATAGGCCGTCAGCATCACCAGCGGCTCTTGGGTTTTGCCATCGGCCTTGCGGTTCTGGATTTTGGGCACCGTCAGCCGCTTCATCGGCTGCGGGGTGGGGGTCGCGCGGCTGGTCGCCGTATCGAGCTGGAATGTGGTCGACATAGCGCGGCGTGCTAGACCGACATTGGGACAAACGCAAAGCGAACCCCTCGACGCGGGCGCAGAATCATTGCAAAAGCGTGACCAATCGAACGGCTGGCCGCGAGCCTGACTGCGGCAGGGAGAGCAATTTCATGGTCGCACAATCGACTGCCACGGGCGAAGGCTGGTCTTCGCGCTCGGCATTTATACTCGCCGCCATTGGCGCGGCGGTTGGCCTCGGCAATATCTGGCGTTTTCCGACGCTGGCAGGCGAGAGCGGGGGCGGGGCCTTCGTGATCTTCTACATTGCCTGCGTTTTCCTGCTGGGGCTGCCGCTGGTGCTGTCGGAGATTTTCATCGGGAAGGCAGGGCAAACCGACGCTGTCGGGTCGATCCGCAAGGTTGCCCAGGATTCGAACGTTTCGGAAGGCTGGGGGATTTTCGGCGGCATCGGAGCGATTGCAGCCTTCCTGATCCTGTCCTTTTATTCGGTCGTCGCGGGCTGGGTGCTCTACTACGTTGGCGTCTTCGGGATGGACCTGATCCAGGCGATTGGCGCGGGCGACCCGTTCCGCGGTGCGCTGATGGGTGAAAGCCAGGAAATGATTCAGGGCCGCATGGGCGATCTGTTTGCCAACCCCGGGCTACTGCTGGCGATGCACTTGGCATTCATGGGGCTGACCCTTTTCATCGTCGCGCGCGGGGTACATTCGGGGATCGAGAAGGCAGCGACCATCCTGATGCCGATGTTCTTCGTGCTGCTGGTGGGGATCACGATCTACGGCGCAGTGGTCGGCGATCTCACCGATACGCTCGCCTTCCTGTTCACGCCCGACTGGTCCAAATTGACGCCGACAGTGATGAACGCGGCGCTCGGCCAGGCGCTGTTCTCGCTCTCACTCGGTGTGGCCGGGCTGATTACCTATGGTTCCTACATCAAGGGTTCGGAAGGGCTCGGCGGGACCTCTGCCATGATCGCGGTGGCCGATACCGGCGTGGCCCTCCTCGCGGGCATGATGATCTTCCCGGTCGTATTCGCCGTGGGTCTGGACCCGGCAGCGGGCCCGACGCTGGTGTTCCAGAGCCTGCCTTTCGCGTTCCAGTCTATGCCGGCCGGGTCGCTGATCGGTTTCCTGTTCTTCGTGCTGATCCTGGTCGCAGCGGTAACCAGCTCGATCTCGCTGCTGGAGGTGCCGACCGCTTGGGGGATCGGCGAACTGGGCTGGAAACGTTCGATGTCGGCTACGGTGTTCGGCGTGGGCGCGTTCGTAGTCGGGATTGCTTGCCTGCTCGGCTACAATGTGTGGTCCGATGTCCGCATCCTGAGTTTTTGGCCGCTGTTTGCCGAGACCGACATCCTCGACACGATCGACGGCTTCACCGGCAAGGTGATGCTGCCGCTGGGTGCGTTGCTGACCTCGCTGTTCGTCGGGTGGCGTGTCGACAGGCGGATGGTGCAGAAGGTTACCGGCCTGAGCGGCGGATGGTTCGCGCTGTGGCGCTTCCTCATCGCATGGCTGTGCCCCATCGCTGTGACCATCATTCTGGTAACCGGATTGTTCCCGAGCATCCTCGGCTGATTACGAATCCGGCTTCCCGAAGTCGCCGAATCGAAATATTAGCGCAGACGCGGTCGGCAGGGCGAGGTGGTCTCGCTTTCGGACCGTGGACCTGCGCCCATGATTTTCGGCCGCGTGAAGCCGCTCGACGCCATTCTGGCGACGGCGGAGAAGAAGTCTCTCCATCGCTCCCTCGGTTGGTTCCAGTTGATGCTGTTCGGCATCGGCTGCGTTATCGGCACGGGGATATTCGTCCTTACCGCAGCGGGCGCACAAAAGGCCGGACCCGGCCTGATGCTGGCCTTCGCCATTGCCGGGGGCGTATGCATTATCGCAGCGCTCTGTTATGCCGAGATCGCCTCGATGATCCCGGTCGCGGGCTCCGCCTACACCTACAGCTATGCCAGCATGGGCGAGTTCCTCGCGTGGACCGTGGGCTGGGCGCTGATTATGGAATACGCGATCGCCGCCGCTGCCGTTTCGGTCGGCTGGTCGGGCTATTTTAGCGGGACATTCCTCAACGAACTGCTCGGCATCCAGTTGCCGCCGTGGCTCGCCGCCGGACCGCTGGCGCTGGGAGGAGCGCCGGGCGGGCTGATCAACCTGCCTGCCCTAATCATAGCGCTGCTGGTCACTGGCCTGCTGGTGGTCGGAACGAGCGAGAGCGCCAAGTTCAATGCGGTGCTGGTCCTCATCAAGGTTACCGCGTTGACCGCGTTCATCGCGCTGACCTTCACCAGCCCTGCTTTCGATGCGGGCCATTTCAATCCGTTCCTGCCGGCAGGCGTGTTCGGTGGATTTGGGTCTGGGCTGGGCGCGGTCGGCGCTGCGGCGACCATCTTCTTCGCCTATGTGGGGTTCGATGCAGTCTCCACCGCGGCGGAGGAGACCAAGAACCCGCAGCGCAATGTCCCCATCGGGCTGGTCGGATCGCTGCTGTTCTGCACCGTGTTTTACATTCTCGTCGCCGCGGGTGCCATCGGCACGATCGGGGGGCAGCCCATCATGGGGCCGAACGGCGTACCATTTCCCGCTGGTTCGGAAGAGCTTGCCCGCCAATGCGCGACCTATGCGGCGGACCAGCTACCGCTCGTTTGCTCGAATGAGGCACTGGCGCATGTGCTGCGCCAGATCGGGTGGTCGAGCATCGGCAACCTGCTGGGCATCGCTGCCTTCCTCGCCCTACCGTCGGTCATCCTGGTGCTGATATACGGGCAGACGCGCATCTTCTTCGTGATGGCGCGCGACGGTTTGCTGCCGGAAAAGCTCAGCCGGGTGCACCCGAAGTTCAAGACGCCCCATGTCGTCACCTTGATGACCGGCGGCGCAGTGGCCATCGGCGCGGCGTTCTTCCCCGTAGGTAAGCTGGCCGATATCTCCAACGCGGGCACTCTTTATGCCTTCATGATGGTGGCTATTGCGCTGCTGGTGCTGCGCCGGCGCGATCCTGCGCGCAAGCGCGCGTTCCGGGTGCCTGCGGCGTGGGTGATCGCGCCGCTCACGATGGCGGGTTGCGTATTCCTGTTCCTGAACCTGCCATACGACGCGATGCTGTTCCTGCCTGGGTGGGGCCTGATCGGGATCGTGATCTATTTCGCCTATAGCCGTTCCCGCAGCCATCTCGGGCGCGGAATAGTCGAAGTGGTGGACGATGTGGCGGGCGATGCCACGATGGTCCCGATCGACCCGCCGCCTGCATGACGTAGAAAGGGGGCGCGGCCTTCGCAGGTCGCGCCCCTTTTATGTGCTAGTGGGGTAATCCGGCCTAGAGCGCGGTTTCCTTGACGTGATCCTTCTCTGCATCCTCGTGCACATTCATGCCCAACGCCATCTTGGCGACGTCTAGCACGCCCATATCACCGTCCCAGATCTCGGCCTCGCCAAGGTCCATCCGCAGGAAGACGATATCTGGATCGTCCTTGCCGCCATCGTACCAGGCCTTCACGAAATTGTTCCAGAAGTGGTCGAAGCGTTCCTGGCTTTCTTCCCTCACCAAGGTGCCGTGGAAGCGGGCGAACATCATATCCTTGCCCTGGAAAGTCGCGGTGACAGGGCCGAGGCGGACGAAATCGCTCTTGGTATGGGTGAAGAACCAGATCGCGCTATCGGCATCCTTGTCCAGCTGCGGGGCCATGGGCACCGCGCTGTCGGACACACCATCCAGCTGCAGGAAGATGTAGGGGCGATCGGCCAGTTCGGCCCAGAATTTCTCTTTGAGTTCCGCGGCCTTGCCGTCTTTGTAACGCATGTGTTTTCTCCTTCGCGGAGAGAACGAGCGACAGGCCGGGTTTGTTTCGTAAAGAGGCGCTATCTCGCCGCCATCGCGGGAAAATAGGCGTCAGGACCCCGCGAAAGGCGTCCCGAAAATGCCCACCGCCAGTTCGGCCCAGACCAGCACCAGCGCGACCAGGATCGCGAGCACCGCGGCCACACAGAATGTCGGGCGCCCGATCAGCCGGATTGCGAGCTCGATCGCCAGCGCGGTCGCGCCCAGCAGCACGGCAGCCACGCCGAAATCGAAGGGTGTCCAATGAACCTCGCCGGTGAACTGCATCGCCAGCAACGGGGCAATGAGAATGGCGACGACAGAACCCCACAATGCCACCCGCCACAAGCGGTTGGTCAGGCCCGAGGTGATCGAAAGATCGTCCATATTGCCTCTCCTCCGATAACATCATGCGTCATCGAGATGACAGTTGCAAGATCGCAATGGGGGTTGTGCATAAGTCCAAGTTACTGAATTGCAGATTTTTCTTCACGGGGGGCTAGGCACGGAAGGGCAGGGAACATATAAAGAACGGATGGCAAATGCCCCGATCCTCGACCGGCTCAAGATCCTTGCCGATGCGGCCAAATATGACGCGTCCTGCGCATCGTCTGGCACCGCGAAACGCAACAGCACGAAGGGCGGGATCGGTAGTACCGAAGGCATGGGCATCTGCCATGCTTATGCGCCGGACGGGCGGTGCATCAGCCTGCTGAAGATCCTGCTGACCAACCACTGCATCTTCGATTGCCACTACTGCATCAACCGTAAGAGCTCGAACGTGCGGCGCGCGCGTTTCACCCCGCAGGAAGTCGCGGACCTGACGCTCAGTTTCTATCGCCGCAATTATATCGAGGGACTGTTCCTCTCTTCGGGCATCATCAAGAGCAGCGACCATACAATGGAAATGATCGTGGAGGCTGCGCGGATATTGCGCGAGGAGCACGATTTCCGTGGCTATATCCACCTGAAGACGATCCCCGAGGCCGACCCGGAGATCATCCATCGCGCCGGGTTCTATGCCGATCGCGTCTCGATCAATGTCGAGTTGCCGACCGATGCGGGGCTAACGCGCCTTGCGCCGGACAAGGACGCGCGGCAGATCGAAGGCGCGCTGGGCAAGACGAAGGACGATATCGTCGAGGCAAAGGACGCGAAAAAGCGTTTCAAGCACGCGCCGCGCTTTGCGCCTGCCGGCCAGTCCACCCAGATGATCGTTGGCGCAGATGCGGCAAGCGATGCGGATATCGTGGGACGGGCAAGCCGGTTGTACGACAATTTCGGCCTGCGCCGCGTCTATTATAGCGCCTTCTCGCCGATCCCCGATGCTTCGGCCGTGCTGCCGCTGAAGCGCCCTCCGCTGATCCGCGAGCATCGCTTGTACCAGTCCGACTGGCTGTTGCGGTTTTATAATTACCGCCCGCAGGAGATTATGCAGGCAACCGAAGCCGACGGGAACCTGCCGCTCGATATTGATCCCAAGCTCGCCTGGGCGCTGAAATTCCGCGAACGCTTCCCGGTCGACGTGAACCGCGCGAGCAGGGAAGACCTGCTGCGCGTGCCGGGGCTGGGGGTGAAGGCGGTGCAGCGCATCCTCGCCTCGCGCCGCCACCGCACCCTCAGGCTGGACGATGTGGCTCGGCTGACCTTCTCGATTGCCAAGGTGCGGCCCTTTATCTGCACGGTGGACTGGCGGCCGACGCGACTGACGGATCGCGCGGACCTGCGCACGCTATTGGCACCCAAGACCGAGCAGCTGGAGCTGTTCGCGGCATGACGGCGATGCAAAACGTCAGGGCTCAAGCGCATTACGTGGTCCAGCTGCCGCGCAGCGACGACTTTGCCTTCTGGCGAGAGCGGGCGCGTGCGTTGATCCAGTGCGATATCCCGCCAGAAAGGATCGCATGGGTGGAGCCGGGCGGAACCGACGATCTTTTTTCTAGTAGCGGCACGCGTTTGCCCGAACCACCCGCCAATGCGCCGCCTGTTCGCGCCGGCAAGCGCTACCTTAGCCTCGCGAAGAACGCCGCGCTGCATAGCGACCCGAACCGCTTCTCGCTGCTCTATCGGCTTCTCTGGCGGCTCCAGCGCAATCCGCGGATCATGGAGGATAAGGCCGATGTCGATGTGCGCCGCGTGGAGGAACTCGACAAGAATGTCCGACGCGACAGCCACAAGATGCACGCCTTCGTGCGCTTCCGGCAGGTCGAAGAGGCGGATGGGGTGGATCATTACGTCGCCTGGTTCGAGCCCGAGCATCACATCCTGCGCGCCAATGCGGGCTTCTTCATGCGGCGCTTTGCCAGCATGCGCTGGTCGATCCTGACGCCGCAGGGGACGCTGCACTGGGATGGCGAAACGATGCGCGAAGGCCCGCCCGCGCAGAAGTCCGATGCGCCCCACGGCGATCCGATCGAGGATTTGTGGCGCACCTATTATGCGTCGATCTTCAACCCCGCGCGTTTGAAGGTGGGGGCGATGCTCTCCGAAATGCCGCGCAAATACTGGAAGAACCTGCCCGAAGCCGCGCTCATTCCCGAATTGGTCGCGGGCGCGCAGAAGCGCGAGAGCGAGATGGTAGCGGCAGGCGAGTTGAGTTTCGAGGAACGGCCGGAGAGCCTGGAAGCGATCGGGTCGGCTATCGAAGCGTGCCGCAAGTGCCCCATCGGCTGCCTGGAGAATCGCGCGGTGATGGGCGAGGGGCCTTCGGATGCTCTCCTGATGATCGTCGGCGAGCAGCCGGGCGATGTCGAGAATCAGGAAGGCAGGCCCTTCGTCGGCCCTGCCGGACAACTGCTGGATGTGCATCTTGAACGCTCGGGGATTGACCGTGGGCGTGCGTACGTCACCAATGCGGTCAAGCACTTCAAGTTCACCATGCGCGGCAAGCGGCGGCTCCATCAAAGCCCGACCGCGAAGGAGATCGACACCTGCCGCTGGTGGATGGAGGGTGAGCGTGCGCTGGTGAAGCCGAAGCTGGTGCTGGCCATGGGGGCTAGTGCGGCGCGCGGCATGCTGGGAAAGACGGTGAGCATCTCGAAGGTGCGCGGCGCGCCAATTGCGCTGGAAGACGGCAGCGAATTATGGATTACCGCGCACCCTTCCTACCTCCTGCGGCTCGACGGCGAAGCGCGCGAGAAGCAGGCTGCACTCTTCGATGCCGACCTGGCCGCTGTTCGCAAGCGGCTCGGCGAACTTGTCGGCTGAACCGTTCGAGGATCGTTCTGCGGCCCCGTGGTTTCGTTGGATGATGCCCAATTTCGTTCGCCAGTTGGAGACGCTCCTGAACCGCGCCGGGATTGCCAGGGCTTCGGCGGATTTCCGGGCCGACAAATGGGTGCTGGTGGCACTCGGCCTGCTGGCTGCATTTGTTGGCGCGCGCGCATGGCTGGCCGAGCATCCGCAGCACGATCCATGGGCGCCGCTCGACCTGCGCGATCCGGCAGGCTGGGCTACACAGGACAAGATCATTGCCCTGCGCGACGACGCGGGAGAATGCCGTGCGGTCCTGACGCGCAGTGAAGTCGCGTTCACCTCTCTCGAACCGCTGGGGGAGGCGCCGTGCCTGCGCGACAACCGCACGCGGCTCGATGATTTTCCCTATGCGGGGGAGCGGGCCGTAACGACCTGCGCTATGGCGGCAGCGCTCGAGATATGGCGGCGTGACAGTGTGCAACCGGCCGCGCAGGAGATCTTCGGGCAGGAGGTGGCCCGGATCGAGCATTTCGGGAGCTTTTCCTGCCGCCGCCTCTATGGGCGCGATGAGGGGCCGTGGAGCCAGCACGCAACCGGCAATGCGATCGACATCGCGGCGTTCGTGCTGGACGATGGCACGCGCATCGCGATCGTCAATCGCTGGGATGTCGACGATGATCGTGCGCAATTCCTGCGCAGGGTTCGCGACGGGGCGTGTAGTGCGTTCGGAACCGTGCTTTCGCCCGATTACAACGAGGCGCACCGCGATCACTTCCACCTCGACCAGGAAGCGCGCGGCTTCGGCGGGGTCTGCCGCTAGCAAAGATCGAGGGCACGCATTTGTGCTGTCCTACAGGCTTGCGACTATGCGAGGTTCGCCGGATGCCGCAACGCGAACGCAGCCCCTTCGTACACGTCAAAAGGTGGCCGCGTACGGGTCCTGTTTTTCGGACTATAACACTGTGTCAGGTGTTTCAGGGCAGGGTGCAATCCGCGCGACGGAGCATGCGGCAGGATGCGCGGTCAGACCGCTTCGAGCGCATATCCGGCCGAACGGACCGTGCGGATCGGGTCTTTCGCGCCATCCAGCTCCAGCGCCTTTCGCAGGCGGCGGATGTGCACGTCGACCGTGCGCAGTTCAATATCGCTGCCCGTGCCCCACACCCCGTCGAGCAGCTGGCCGCGGCTGAACACGCGGCCCGGGCTCTCCATGAAGAACTTGAGCAGGCGGTATTCGGTAGGCCCCAGTTGCAGCGCACGTCCGCGACGCTCCACCTTGTGCGCCACCGGATCAAGCCGGATATCGCCGACTTCGATGGTTTCGCCGGCAAGGGCGGGGCGGATGCGACGCATCACGGCAGCCACGCGGGCGAGCAGTTCGCGCGGGGAGAAGGGCTTGGTCAGGTAATCGTCCGCGCCCGTTTCCAGCCCGCGCACACGGTCGTCTTCCGCCTCGCGCGCGGTCAGCATGATGATCGGGACGTGGGCGGTTTCCTTGTCCCTGCGCAGGCGGCGGCACACCTCGATACCGCTGGTGCCTTCGATCATCCAGTCCAGGATGATCAGGTCGGGCACGTCCTCGCTCGCCATCAGCAGCGCTTCGTCACCATCGGCGGTGACGCGAACCTGGTAGCCTTCGTTCGCGAATCGGAATTCGAGGAGTTCGGCAAGCGCCGGATCGTCTTCAACCAGGATCAGCTTTGCTGCAGGCACCGGATATCTCGCAATTCGCTGTTCTTCGCATGGGTCAGCACGCGAGGATGGCTAGTCAATTATCGTCGTCGTCATCAAGCGGGTAGGAACCCGTGGCCGAGAAATAGACCATTTCGGCCACGTTCGTCGCATGGTCGCCGATCCGTTCGATATTGCGGGCGACGAACAGCAGCTGGGCAGCGCTCGAAATCGTCGCAGGATTTTCGACCATATGGCTGACAAGGTTGCGGAAAACCGAATTGTAGAACGCATCGACCTTCTTGTCCGATGCGATCACTTCCAGCGCCAGAGCAGGGTCGCGCGCGGCATAGGCCGTCAGCACGTCGTGAACCATTTCCGCAGCGACATCGGCCATCGCGGGCAGCAGGGTCAGCGGTTCGAAACGGCTGCGCCCTTCAATGCGGCCGACGCGCTTGGCGATGTTCTTGGAATAGTCGCCGATCCGTTCCACCACGCCGGCGATCTTCAGCGCGGCGATCACTTCGCGCAGGTCGTCCGCCATGGGCGCGCGCAGGGCGATGATCTTGACGGCGAGCCGGTCGACTTCCGCTTCCAGGGTGTCGAGCTTGCGATCATCGGCAACGATCCGCTCGGCAAGCTCCTCGTCGCCGCGGATCAGCGCATCGAGCGCGCCTTCCAGAGCGGTTTCCGCGAGGCCGCCCATCTCGGTGATGAGCCCGCGCAACCGCGTGATGTCCTCGTCGAAGGCTTTGACTGTGTGTTCGGCAATCATCCGTAGCGTCCGGTGATATAGTCTTTGGTCCGCTCTTCCAGCGGATTGGTCAAGATCTGGTCTGTGGGTCCGTATTCCACCATCTTGCCGAGGTGGAAAAAGGCGGTGCGTTGCGAAACGCGGGCGGCCTGCTGCATAGAGTGGGTGACGATCACGATGGCATAGCGGCCTGCAAGCTCGTCGATCAGTTCCTCGATCTTCGCCGTGGCGATGGGATCGAGCGCGGATGCCGGCTCGTCCATCAGGATCACCTCGGGATCGACCGCGATGGCGCGCGCAATACACAGGCGCTGCTGTTGGCCGCCGGAGAGTGCGGTGCCCGATTCGCCGAGCCGGTCCTTGACCTCGTTCCACAGACCCGCGCGCTGGAGCGATTTCTCGACGATCTCGTCCAGTTCGCCCTTGCTGGCGGCAATCCCGTGGATCTTGGGCCCGTAGGCAATATTGTCGTAAATCGACTTCGGAAACGGATTGGGCTTCTGGAACACCATGCCGACGCGCGCGCGCAGTTGCACGACATCCATTCCGCTGGAGTAGATGTCTTCGCCGTCGAGCTCGATATCGCCCTCGACACGGGCCGAAGGGATCGTGTCGTTCATGCGGTTCAGAGTGCGCAGGAAAGTGGATTTTCCGCAACCCGACGGGCCGATAAATGCGGTGACGAATTTGGTCGGGATGTCGATCGACACATCGTCGATTGCCTTCTTGTCACCGTAATAGACCGAGACGTCGCGTGCGCGCATCTTCGGTTCGGCCGTATCGTCCATGTCGTGAATTACAGTCACCAGCTTTTCTCGAACTTGTTGCGCAGGTAGATGGCAAGGGCATTCATCACGAGGAGGAATACCAGTAGCACGATAATCGCCGCACTGGTCCGTTCGATGAAGCCTCGGTCTATTTCATCCGACCACAGGAAGATTTGCACCGGCAGAACGGTCGCGGGTGCGGTGAACCCGTCGGGCGGGGTCGCCACGAACGCACGCATCCCGATCAGCAGCAGGGGCGCGGTTTCGCCCAGCGCGCGCGCCATGCCGATGATCGTTCCCGTCAGGATGCCGGGCAGGGCCAGCGGCAGAACGTGATGAAACACCACCTGCACGGGTGAGGCGCCCACTGCCAGCGCCCCGTCGCGGATCGAAGGCGGCACCGCCTTGATCGCATTGCGCCCGGAAATGACGATGACCGGCATGGTCATCAGCGCCAGCGTCATCCCGCCGATCAGCGGGGCGGAGCGCATATTGGGAAAGATCGTGAGGAACACGGCCAGCCCCAGCAGGCCGAAGATGATCGAAGGGACGGCTGCGAGATTGTTGATCGAAACCTCGATGATGTCCGTCCAGCGATTCTTGGGAGCATATTCTTCGAGATAGAGCGCCGCGAGGACGCCGATCGGGAACGCCAGGGCAAGGGTGACGATCATGGTCAGGATCGACCCCTTGAGCGCCCCCCAGACGCCCACTTGCTGCGGATCGGTGGCGTCGGATCGGGTGAGGAAACCCCAGTCGAGGCGCTTCTCCAGTTTGCCGCTGCGTTCAAGCTCGGCGGCGAGCGCCTGCATCTCTGCCGCGCCTTCGCCGTCCAGCCCGCGTGCTAGATCGCCACTCGCAGGAAGCCAGAAAGTCTGGTTGCGCTGGATGAGGAGCGGGTCTTCCCGCACGGCTTCTGCGACTTGCCGCCAGGCATGTTCGCTCAACTGGTCCGCGCCGGCTTCACCCAGGTTCTGCTCGGCTGCGAAGGCGACGATCTGGGGCAGGCCCTGCATCTCCAGCATCTGGACCGCGCTAGGCTCGCTGAGCGTGGCTTCATCGCCCGCCAGACCGGAACTTGAGAAATCGACCGGCACTTGCAGCTCGGCGCGCTGGAAGCCTCCGATCCCGTTCATGGTCATGTTGCCGAGCAGGACGAACAGGATCGCGATCGAAACGAGAATCGCAAACAGGCCGAACAGCTTGAAGCGCCGCTCCTGCGCGTAACGCTGCTTCAGCCGCTTTTCGAAAGCGGCGGTGCGGGTGGGTTGACCGTCATTTGCGGGAGCCGCTGTATCAGTCATTATTCATACGCCTCCCGGAAGCGTTTGACGACGCGCAGCGCAATGAAGTTCAGGGCTAGCGTCACCATGAAGAGGACGAACCCGAGCGCGAACGCGCTGAGCGTGGCGGGATGATCGAAACTGCCTTCGCCGGTGAGCAGGGCCACGATCTGGACGGTCACCGTGGTCATCGCTTCGAGCGGGTTCCCGCTCAGGTTGGCAGCCGTGCTCGCGGCCATCACCACGATCATCGTCTCGCCAATCGCGCGGCTGACGGCCAGCATCACGCCGCCCACAATGCCTGGCAGCGCCGCAGGAATCAGCACGCGCTTGATCGTTTCGGACTGGGTCGCACCCATCGCCAGGCTGCCATCGCGCATCGCGCTGGGCACGGCAGCGATCGAATCGTCCGCCATCGAGGATACGAAGGGGATAATCATCACGCCCATGACGAGGCCTGCAGCCAGCGCGCTTTCCGAAGAGGCATTCGCGATGCCGACCGCCTGGGCCGCATCGCGGATCATCGGCGCAACGGTCAACGCAGCGAAATAGCCGTACACGACCGTGGGGACACCCGCGAGAATCTCCAACGCGGGCTTGATGATCTTGCGCCAGCGGGGGCTGGCATATTGCGTGAGGTAGATCGCGCTCATCATGCCCAGCGGAATTGCCACGATCATGGCGATGATCGCGCCGATGAAGATCGTCCCCCAGAACAGTGGGATGGCACCATAGCGGTCGCCCTGCGGTGCATCCGGGTTGGCCATCGGATCGGGGTTCCAACTCAGCCCGAACAGGAAATCGACCGGCGAGACCATGCCAAAGAAGCGGATCGTCTCGAAAATGAGGCTCGCAAGGATGCCGAAGGTGGTGAGAATCGCGACAAGCGATGCGATCAGCAGCGCCGCCATTACGGCACGCTCCACCTTCACGCGGGCCGCAAAGGTGGGCTTGAGGCGGCTATAGGCCCACAGGCCCAGGATTGCGGCCATCGCGATGCCGAACCCGAACCCGACGAGGGTGTAGAACTGCTGCGCTTCGCGAAATGGCTGTACCAATGCCTGCGCGTCGGGATTGAAGACCCCCGGCGCATGCCCTGCGGCGACTGCGCGCGCCTCGGCCAGCATGGCCTGCCTCTGGAACCCGAAACCGGGCAGGCTGTCCGCAGCCGGCGATGCGAGGACCCATTGTTCGATCAGGATCGGCGAGAGCACATTCCAGATCACGGCGAATAGAAGGAGGGGAACAGCTACCCAGATCGCGACGAACCACGCATGATAGCCCGGGCGCGATGTCACGCTGCGCAGCCCGACGTTTTCGGTGAATGCGCGCGCCTTTGCCCGCCCGGCCAGCCATCCGGCCAGACCAAGTCCGATTGCCAATAGAAGAAGAAACGCGGGAGACATTGCTTGCGTGGTTTTCCTCAACCCTCATTCGGTGGAGCCGCATTAATACGCGACATCGCCAGGACTGCATGATCACGTGTGCCACCACTCTGGGGCTTCGCGCGTCAGCGATTGTTGAAATTATGTGTCAGTGTGATGACACTTTGCTACAAGTTTGACGGAGCTCCTCTGGAAGTTTTCTGGTCTGTCGCTTCGGCAACAGGTTCGGTGGCCACAGGCGGGGCGGGCGGTTTGACAATTCCGTCTCGCGGGAGGCGCACTGTTACCGTGGTGCCTTGCCCAACTTCGCTTTCGATATCGAGCCTGCCGTGGTGCCGTTCCACGATATGCTTCACGATCGCGAGGCCCAGTCCGGTACCGCCCGACATGCGGCTGCGCCCCGGATCCGTTCGATAGAACCGCCGGGTCAGGTGGGGTAGATGCTCGGGCTCTATCCCTTCACCGCGATCCTCGACCTCCAGTTTCGCTTCGCCCATTGCCGATTCGCTCAGGCGGACGATCACGGGGCTTTCCGCGCGGCCGTATTTCAACGCATTATCGACCAGGTTGCGCACCAGCTGTTCCAGCTGCTGCGGATCCCCGAGGACCTTGAACTCTCCAGATTGCTCGTACTGCAGGCGGTCCGCGCGGTCTGCACCCGCTCCCTCGCGTGCGGCGCGTTCGACGATCTGGTTCAGATCGACCGGTGCATCGGGGCGATCGTGCTTTTCGGCTTCGACCCGGGAAAGCGACATGAGGTCGCTGACGAGATTCTGCAGGCGCCTTGCCTCGCGGTGGATCGTATCAAGGAATTTCCTGGCCGTCTCTTCGTCGATATCCTCGGGATGCTCGCTGAGCGTCTCGACATAGCCGATGATCGAGGACAGCGGCGTGCGCAGTTCGTGGCTGGCATTGGCGACGAAATCGGTATGCGCGCGGCTGATGTCCGTTTCGGCAGTCTTGGAGATCAGCTCGATGACAGAGGTCCGCTCGTCCACGGCATAACGGCTGACCCGCCAGACATCCTTTCGCCGGACCAGCCCGGTCACAACAGCCTCGCCATGCCGATCGCTGTTCATCAGCTCGATCGCACGCGGATGGCGGATCGCAACCCTGATATCCTGGCCAACGACATGATGGCCCAACAGCGCGCGGGCCGATCCATTGGCAATCACCACCCGCATGTCGTCGACAAGCAGGAGCGGGGAGTGCGCGTTCTCTATCATCCCGGCAAGATTGCGGCGGGAGAGGCCTTCCGGCTCGCGCCCGGACTGGAGCTCCTGTTCCGGTGGCTGGCTGATCAGAAGGGTAAGCGCCCAGACGACCATAACTGCGACGACATAGGGGGCCGAGACGCCTGCCATGGCGAGCAGCACACCGCTCGCACCAGCGATCATCAAGCCCGCCCAGGGCAGTGTGAGCGGTTTGTGCATAATGCGTGCCTAGGGTGATTCTCCTTGTTTCACCAGTGCCGTGAGGGGGTTCGTACTGTCCTGTGGAATCTTTTTTTGCGGGAAAGACGGTACGGAGCGAGCCCATGCATTTTTGCCCGGGTCTGCCTTATTTATGCCGCATTGAACTCAACTCATCGGTTGTGGATAACGCTTCACCGCCATTGTGACACATTTCCGCCTTAATCTGGCAGTCAGGATCGCTCCCTATCGTCATTCCGGGTTGCACCGAAATGCGAGGAGACGACAGGGAAAATGGAGATGGCCAGCATCTTGCTGATCGAAGGCTGGGCTGTGCTCGGCTGTGCGATCGCGGGTGCTGCGCTCGTCATTTTCCTGAATGGTCTAGATGACACATTCCTTGATCTGAGCTGGTTGGTCGCACGCCTGACAACGCGCGAGCGCAAGCCCACCGATGCCATGCTGGAAACCAAGGCAGAGCAGTGGGCGGCCATCTTCGTGCCCGCATGGCAGGAAGACGCAGTGATCGCCGCGATGCTCCGACGTCTCGGCGGGACGATGAACTACCGCAATTTTCGCATCTTCGTGGCGGTCTATCCCAATGATGCCGCAACCCAGGATGAAGTGCGCAAGGCGGCGGAGGAGACGAGCCAGGTCCAGATGGTGGTGCTCGAACGGCCCGGGCCAACTTCCAAGGCGGATGCGCTGAACCAGCTGGTCGGCGCATCGCGGGCCTACGAGCAGCGCGAAGGCATCCGCTTCGGCTTCACCGTGCTGCACGACGCCGAAGACGTGGTCCATCCGATGGCCCTCAAGGTGATGAACTGGTACATCGAGTTCGCCAGCATGGTGCAGCTGCCGGTGCTCTCCCTGAACCGCAAATGGCATCACCTGGTCGCTGGCACCTATATGGACGAGTTCGCGGAATTGCACTCCAAGGAGATGTGGCTGCGTTCCCGGGTCAACCGCCAGGTACCTTCATCCGGCGTGGCGACCGCGTTTGCGCGCGAAGCGTTCACTGCGCTGGAGCATGAGGGGCCGATCTTCGACGCCAGCAGCCTGGTGGAGGATTACGACATCTCGCACCGGCTCGCGCAAATGGGCCATCGCTCCATGTTCGTGTGGCACCGCACGAAAGAGGGCGAGATTGTCGCCACGCGCGAACTCTTCCCCCACCTGTACACGCCCTCGGTCCGGCAGAAGACCCGCTGGATGCTGGGCATCGTGTTCTTCGGGTGGCGCAAGCTGGGATGGTACGGGAGCGCGTGGAACCGCTACTTCCTCTATCGCGACCGCAAGATCCTGTTCGGTGCGGTCTCGGTGATTATCGCCTACGTGCTCGCGGCGCTGGTCCTGCTCGCGCAGACCCTGTGCTGGGTATGGCCTGAGCTGGCGACCCTGCCTCCGTTGATCGAGGCGGAATGGGTGCTGACGATCATCGCGATCGACCTGGGCTTCCTCGTAAACAGGCTTGCACAGAGAATGATCATGACGGGGCGCATCCACGGGCTGGTTGCCGGATTGATGAGCCCGGCTCGTGTGGTGCTCGGCAATTTCGTCGCGTTCCACTCGCTGGCCCGCGCGACCAAGCAGTTCTTCGGGTTCAAGCTGAAACAGCGCAAGGTGGCGTGGGACAAGACCGACCATCAGTTCCCGACCACCGCACTTGTGCTGAGCGGTCGCCCGAAGGTGACCGATATTCTCCACCATGCGGGCCGGTTGTCGGCGGCCGATGCCAAGCGTGCGTGCGACTATGCCAAGGCAACCGGTCGGCGCCTTGCGTTGAGCGTGCAGGACCTCGGCCTGTCCCGCCCCGAGCATATTGCCGAAGCCCTGGCCGAGCGGCTGAGCCTTCCCTTCGTTGCGATCGATGGCGCGCTGAATGAGGATCTGTTTGCGCTCCTGCCGCGTGAGGAATGCGAGCGTTTCGGCGTGCTCGCCCGGCGCAGCGATGCCGGTACCCAGGTCCTGATCGGGGAGGATTTCAGCAAGCGCGAATGGAAGGCGCTGAGGGCAGCCCTGCGCAAGGCGCGGATCGTGCGCCCGAGTTTTGCCGTCGCCTCGCTCGCGGAGATTGCCTACGCGGTGCGTTTCGCCGGGACGCGGGAAGATGCTCTGGTGGAGCAGCGGATTGCGCAGCAGGCGCTGCATATGCCCGATCCTGTGGGGAGCGCGCAGGCGATCCGTGTGAAGCTGCGCGCGCCCTATCGCCGCTTGGGCGATTTGCTGGTCGAACGGGGTCTGGTGACGCCCAAGCGGATGCGCAAGCTGCGCAGGCGGATCGGGAGGAAGGGCACCTGCGCGATCACGCTGTTCGGCGCCGAGCGGGATATTCCGCCGCGCAGCCTTGCCGCGGCGCTGACCCATTTTGCCGAATGGAAGCCGCAGATCGCCGACGTGCGCGATGGGGCCAGCGCGATCCCGCTGGATGCTCCGATAGCTCGCCGTGATCTGGTGGGGACCGAGTGACCGGCATCGCGTGCCGGCCAATGGTCAAGGCATCCGAATGGTGACCCCTACGGGAATCGAACCCGTGTTTCAGCCGTGAAAGGGCCGCGTCCTAACCGCTAGACGAAGGGGCCACATTCGGAAAAGCTTCTGGCGGGTCGGCGGAATGCTGACTGTGCCGAAGCGAGCCGCGCACCTAGACATGTGATCCGAAGCGGTCAAGCCCAACTTTGTGGGTAATCACGGATCGACCAGCGCCACATCCTCAAGATGCATTTCAGCACGGGGCGTGTTGGCCCATGTGTCGACCTTGGCACGTCCCGCCAGCCACAGGCGGGTGCCGGGATGGAGCGCAAGCAGGGCTTGCCCGAAATCGGTATCGGCGATCCGAAAGGCGATGGCCTTGATCGAGCCACCGTCGCGCGATCCGGCGACGAGACGCACATGATCGGTACCGACGCGGTCGATCTTGACCACATGAACCGGGCCGATGGCCAGCCGCGGACCGGGCCAGCCCATGCCATAGGGCCCGCCACGCTCCAGCGTATCCACAAGTTCCACGGTCAGGGCGCGCGGACCCAGCGAGAGATCGAAGCCCAGCGAGGCTTCGGCGCTTGCTGCCGCGACCTGCTTTTCCAGCCGTTTCTCCAACCAGTCCGAGAGAGCCTCGATCTTGTCTTCGCGTACCGTCAGCCCTGCAGCCATTGCATGGCCGCCGCCTGCTTCCAGCAGGCCTTCCTCGCGCGCAGCCATGATCGCCGCGCCAAGGTCCACGCCGGGAATCGAACGGCCCGATCCCTTGCCAAGCCCGGTCGCCGCGTCGCGTGCGATAACGATGCTGGGCCGCCCGGTCTTTTCCTTGATACGACCGGCGACGATCCCGATCACGCCGGGGTGCCAGCCTTCGCCGTGCACGATCCGCAAGGCGCGATTGGCCTGCCCGGCCAGCTGCGCTTCGCCCGCTTCCTGCACCTCGGCCTCGATTGCGCGGCGTTCCTCGTTCAATTGCGAGAGCTGGGCCGCGATCTGTGCGGCCTCTTCGGCGTCTTCGGTTGTCAGTAGTCGCACACCCAGCGTCGATTCGCCCACGCGACCGCCTGCATTGATTCGCGGGCCGAGAGCGAAGCCGAGATCGGAGCAGACTGGCGCACGGGTCAGCCTGCTGGCATCGATCAGCGCGCTCATCCCGATATTGGCGCGCTTCGCCATGACCTTGAGGCCCTGCGACACGAAGGCGCGGTTGAGACCGTGCAGGGCTGCCACATCCGCCACTGTCCCGAGCGCCACCAGATCGAGCAGGGCGCGCAGATCGGGCTCTTTGCGGTCGGCGAAATAGCCACTTTCGCGCAGCTTGCGGACCAGCGCGATGGCGACGAGGAACGCCACTCCGACTGCCGCGAGATGACCGTGGGCGGCGGCATCGTCTGCCTCGTCGAGCCGGTTGGGATTCACCAGAGCGACCGCCGCCGGCCGCTCCGGCGAGCATTTGTGGTGGTCGATTACGATCACCTCGACGCCCGCATCGCGCGCCGCCGCCAGTGCTTCGTGCGCCATCGCTCCGCAATCGACCGTCACCACCAGGCTGGAGCCCTGTTCGCCCAGCTTGACCAGCGCCTCACCGCTCGGCCCGTAGCCTTCGAGCAGGCGGTCGGGAATGTAGTAGTCCGCTTCGTGGCCCAGCATGCGGAACAGGCGGATGAGCAAGGCAGCCGAGGTGGCTCCGTCGACATCGTAGTCGCCGTAGATCGTCACCTTCTCCCGGCTCAGGATCGCCCGGGCGAGACGATCCGCCGCAACCTCCATGTCCTGGAAGATCGCGGGGTCGGGGAGGAAGGCCGCTAGTTTGGGATCGCGCTGCCGTTCAAGATCGTCCCGCTCCACGCCGCGTGCGATCAGCAGCTGGGTGAGGATATCGTCGCCAAGCCCCGCCGCGCCATCTTCGTACTGGTTGCGCCCACCGCGCCAACGCCAGCTGCGCCCACCGAGCGAGCGTTCGACGCCGCAGACATGTGTCGAGGTGGGGGGCGATGCGAGGGTGGCCATTTCGCGAGACTAGCGCGTGTGCCGCAAACGACAAAGCGCCACTGGTTGACTTTCGACAGTGGTGCAGGAGTGTGGGGCGATGGCCGAGAGACCGCTTCTCATCGCATGGCACAGCCGCACCGGCGCGAGCGAATCGATGGCGCGCGCAGCCGCCGAAGGTGCAGGCGATCGCGCGAGATTTATGCGTGCCGATGAAGTGACGCCCGAAAACCTGCTGGATGCAGGCGGCTACCTCTTCGTCTGCCCGGAAAATCTCGCCAGCATGAGCGGGCTGATGAAGGAAATGTTCGATCGCTGTTACTACCCGGTGCTCGGCAAGATAGAGGGCCGCGCCTTTGCGACAATCATTGCTGCCGGGTCCGACGGGGAGGGTGCCCAGCGCCAGATCGACCGGATCGCGCAAGGCTGGCGGCTCAAGCGCGTGGCGGACCCGCTGATCGTCTGCATGGAGGCGCAGACGCCGGAGCAGATTCTTGCCGAGAAGACCGTTCCGCATGCTAGGTTGGAAGAGTGTGCCGCGTTGGGTGAAGCAATGGCCGAAGGGCTCGCCATGGGCGTGTTCTGAAGCAACCGGCTCCATTTTGGAGCAAAGTACCTCCACCCCTCTCGACGCGCGCGCCTGACTTGCGCAATGGACATGAGGGCCATCGGCGTCGGGAAGGGAGGGCGGCATGTCCGGCATGTCAGACAAGCGGGGGATGAACGATCCTCGCCAGATCGGCGACGATTTGCTGATCCTGTTTCCATATGACCGCCGGCCGACCGCCCGTCAGGTGAGGGCAGCCTGCGAGACCGCCGATTTTGTCGATGCTGACGGGCCGGAACTCGTCAACGGGCGGGGACATGCACACATCGCTGTGGTCGACGGGATTTCCCTCCAACGCAGCGGGTTGGTGTTCGATCTGGTCGGTCTTGCGCCCGGACCTGCTATTCCGGTGCCCGAACTGGGCGGACGTGGCAGCGGCGGCGGCGACATCGTTCCTTCGCGCACGCTTGCCGCTTCGCTGAGGCTTGGGCCGCACATTTCGGCCGGGAGGAACAGCCTTGCGGTCCTGCGCGAATGGTTTGCCATTACGCAGGGCATCGCCACGCATTTCGATGCCGTCATGATCTGCTGGACGCCGGGCGGGGTTGCGATCCCGATCGACAAGCTTGGCCCCCACCTGGCGGAATGGGATGCGCGAGGGCAGGTGCCCGTCAGCCTGCTCGCGAGTTTTCCGTACACACTCGACGGTGCCATCCAGAGCCACGGGCTGCGATACTTCACCGGGCAGGAATTCCGCATCGAATCCCCGCTGGTAGGCGCGGAAGAGACGCCGCTGGCACGACTGCTGTTCAGCCACCTCTTCTTCGCGGGCACACAGGAAGAGACGGGGCAACTGACCGCGCCCGATGGCCATGCCCTGCGGCTTCAACCATCGGACAACGGGCGCTACGTCAGGGTGTGGCCGGGCTAGCAGCCGGATCAGAAGGGCGCAGTGGCCTCGTTCAGCGCGCTCCGGGCATCCCTGTATTCACGCTCCAGCCGGTCGATCATGTCGGCCACGCTGCCGACCGATTTGACCGCGCCAACGCCCTGGCCCGAACCCCAGATGTCCTTCCACGCCTTGGCCTTGCTGTTCCCGCCACTGCCGAAGTTCATCTTCGACGGGTCGCTTTCGGGCAGGTTGTCCGGGTCCATCCCCGCGTTCTCGATCGAGCTGCGCAGGTAGTTGCCGTGAACCCCGGTGAACAGGTTGGTGTAGACGATCCCCTCGGCGCTGCCTTCGACGATCCCCTGCTTGTAGGCGGCATCGGCATTGGCTTCCTCGGTCGCGATGAATGCGCTGCCGATATAGGCGAAGTCCGCACCCAACGCCTGCGCGGCGAGCACCGAGCGTCCGCTCGCGATAGAGCCCGACAGCGCGACCAGCCCGTCGAACCATTCGCGAATTTCCTGCATCAGAGCGAAGGGCGACTGGGTGCCGGCATGGCCGCCAGCGCCAGCGGCAACAGGGATTAGGCCCGTCGCGCCCTTTTCGATCGCCTTGTGCGCAAAGCGGTTGTTGATGACGTCGTGCATGGTGATCCCGCCCCAGTTGTCGACCGCCTGGAACACTTCTTCGCGCGCACCCAGCGAGGTGATGACCAGCGGCACCTGCCATTTCTCGCACACCTGCATGTCTTCCTCGAGCCGCGCGTTCGAGCGGTGGACGATCTGGTTGACCGCAAAGGGCGCAGCGGGATTGTCCGGGTTGTCGCGGTTATGCTGCGCCAGTTCTTCGGTGATCTGGTGGAGCCATTCGTCCAGCACGCCCGAAGGCCGCGCGTTGAGCGCGGGGAACGCCCCGACGATCCCGGCCTTGCACTGCGCGATCACCAGTTCGGGGCCGGATACGATGAACAGCGGCGATCCGATGACGGGCAGGCGCATGCGATCGAACGGGGCGGGCAGGGGCATTGGTCTTCTCTCCCGAAGGTCTGTTTGGCGCTATCAGCTTTTTTGGCGGTCTATGCGGAGGAATCGCGCGTGTCGAGATTGCCGTTACGTCAACTCAAGCACATCTTCGATGCGGTAGACGCGCGCGGCGTTGGCGGCGAACAGGGCATGCTTCTCCTCCGCAGAGGCTCCCGAGGCGAGGCGCTTCAGCGCATTCCACACGGTTGCGTAGCTGCCCGCCCACTTGTCGACCGGATAGTTGCTTTCGAACATTGCCCGATCCGTCCCGAAGGCGTCGATGCAGGTTTCGACATAGGGCCGCCACATGTCCGCGAGCTTTTCCGACGATACGCTATCGGTCGGCCCGTCTGTCGGCATCCCGCAGAACGACATGGCCAGTCCGCCAAGCTTCACGGTCACGTTCTCGCACTTGGCAAGCTCGCGGATCGATGCGCGCCAGCGCTCGAAATGCTCGTCCAGCTTGCCTGCATAAGTGGCGCTGCCCAGCGGAGTGCCGCAATGGTCGAGCACGATGGGCTGGTCGGGGAAGGCGCGCGCAAGGTCGATCACGTCGCCCAGCTGCGGTTCGAGGACCCATGCATCGAAGCCCAGCCCGCGCTTGCCCAGTTCGGCAAAGCCTTCGCGGAAGGCGTCGTCGCGATAGAGACCTTCGGGATGGTGGAATGCGGGGCCCAGCACACTCGGGTCCGCATCCCATGCTCCGGCATGGCGAATGCCCTTGAAGCGCGATCCGCCAGCCTGTGCCAATGCATCGAGGACATCACCCGCACCGCTGCCGAGCCGCAGGTCGGCATGGCCGACAATCCCGGCGCAGGGACGATAATCCCCGTACAGCCCGCTCGCGCCCTGAGCCGCAACGCCGTTCACATATTCAACCTCGCCAACAACCTTCATCGCCTCGCCGCGTGCGGGATCGTAGAATGCGCCGCATTCCATGAAGACCGTGCCGATGATCCGATGCCCGCCCCCATCACTCGGGTTCGTGTCCGCAAGCAGCTGGTCGAAGGTGTAGTGCGCCGAGCGGGCAACCGTTTCGATAAACGGGTGGCGCGGCTCCGGGAACATGCCGAGCAGCGGCCGCAGATCCCACAAGTGATGATGCGGGTCGATGATCGGCAGGTCGGGTTCGATGATGTCTTCGCGCACCATTATGCCGGGCTCCGGTCGGCGTTGACACAACCAGGTGCGTATTTTTGGAAATACCCCTTCGCGGCAAACGCTATGATAATCTGTCGGTTGGCTCCGAAATCTCTCATTCGCGTGTCACCTTTCGCATTCCTCATATTCGCGACGATCAACGGCATCTGTGCGCCGCCTTCTGGGTCATCGTCGATCCTCGCGATGCAGCCTGCCGCATCCAGCGCGAGTAGGAAAGGCACTCAGAACAGCAATGCTCGCGCGTCCCCGGCGTTGGTGACCCGAGGCCAGTCCTCGGGCGGCTGATGCCGCAGCCAGGTATATTGACGCTTCGCATAGTTGCGGGTGGCCTGCTGGCCTCTCGCAATCGCCTCTTCGCGCGAGTATTCCCCGCGTAGCCAGCCCGCGATTTCGCGCACGCCGATGGCGCGCATCACCGGAAGGTCGGGGTCGAGATTGCGGGTGAGCAGCGCCTCGACCTCGGCCACCGCACCTTCGTCCATCATCGTGACAAAGCGCGCATCGCACCGCGCATAAAGCCAGTCCCGATCGGGCAGCAGGATGACGGGCTTCAGCGCCACGGCATCGCCAATTCCGCCTTCCTTGCGCAATTGCCAGTCGCCCAAGGTCACGCCTGTTGCACGAACCACTTCCAGCGCGCGTGCGATCCGCTGTGAATCGCCCGGATCGAGCCGGTCGTGGCTCGCCGGGTCTGCGAGTGCGAGCTCGGCATAGGCGTCCTGCGTCGGCAGCGCGCGTACCGCTTCGCGGACATGGGCCGGGATGGCGGGGATCGGGGCAATCCCGTCGAGCAGGGTGCGCATGTAAAGCCCCGTGCCACCCACCAGGATCGGTACCGCACGCTGCGCATGAATGTCAGCTATTTCGCGCTTGGCCGCTTCCGCCCATTCCGCTGCCGAACAGGCGTCTGCACCGTCCCACGCGCCGAACAGGCGGTGTTCCGCCTGCGCCATGTCTGCGGGCGAAGGGCTGGCGCTCAACACGCTCAGATCGGCATAGACCTGCGCGCTGTCGGCATTCACGATCACGCCCTTGCGATCCCTGGCCGCCAGCACATCGACCAGTTCCAGTGCCAGCGCGCTCTTGCCGCTCGCGGTCGGCCCTGCGATGAGCGCGACCGGTTCCCGCGATGCTCCGGAGGATTCGTCAGTGCTCATCGTTCGTGTCCTAGCAGAGCCTGTGCCACCCGAGGCAAGCCTGCTTGCGTTCGAGAAGGCGCTTTCACAGGCCGGGCAACCGCTGGCCAGTGCGGCCATGCTCGATTTCTGCGGCGAAGTGCTGGAAATCGCGATTCCCGAAGGTACGCGAGAGATCGTTGCGCCACTGGTCGAGGAACATTTCCAACCGCAGGCGGCACTGTTCGCGGACGACTTCATCGAAGTGCCGCGGCTGATCGTCAGCGATATGGATTCGACGATGATCGGGCAGGAATGCATCGACGAGTTGGCGGACTTTGCCGGGCTGAAGGAGCGGGTCGCCGAAATCACTGAACGTGCCATGCGCGGCGAGCTCGACTTCGCAGGTGCGCTGCAAGAGCGTATTGCCTTGCTCGAAGGGCTCGATGAAGCCGCGATCGATCGCTGTTTGAAAGAGCGGATTTCGCCGACACCCGGTGCAGCAACGCTTGTCGCCACACTCAAGGCGCATGGTGCGCGCAGCATATTGGTGACCGGCGGGTTCCACTGCTTTGCCGATCCGGTTGCCGAGCGTCTCGGCTTCGATCGGGTGATCGGCAACCGGCTGCTGATCGCTGACGGGAAGCTGACTGGCGAGGTGCAGCAGCCGATTTGCGACAGCTCCACCAAGGAGGCGACGCTTCGCGAAGAGGCGACGCGGCTTGGGGAAGGGGCGAGGACGCTGGCAATCGGCGATGGCGCTAACGATACGGCCATGCTCGTCGCTGCGGATTACGGCATTGCCTACCGGGCAAAGCCTAACACGCGTGCCGCGGCCAATGGATGGGTCGATTGCGAGGATCTGACCGCGCTCCTGCTCTTGCTCGATATCGACCGGGAACGCTGGGTGATGAAATAATGCTTGGAACCGTCGCGTTCATGCTTTATTGACATTGATGTCAGTAAGGGATGAAACATGACCGACGCGACCGCAATTTCGACTGGATCCTCCGCCGTGGAGACCGCTGCTGATGGCACGCCGCTCCGGCACCCGGACCGCCCGGTGCCGCAGTACCGCCCGCTGACGGCGTATCACCATTTCCGGGAGCTGCTGAAAGACAAGGAGGATACCTCCCACGTCTTCCGCATTTTCGAGGCGCTGCCGCACAAAAGCTTCATGCCGCGGGTGCGCAACCTGGTGCTGAGCGAGCAGGGCGAGCGGCTGCGTGCCGAAGAACCGTTCCTGCCGCCGATCCTCGACGATCACGATGCCTTGCGTAAATTGCCCAAGGGCAGCGTGGCGCATGCCTATTGCGATTTCATGGAAAGCGAAGGCCTGTCCGCCGCCGGGCTGGTCGCTGAATCCGAAAAGCTCGGTCGGCGCAAATATGGCGACCTGATCGAATGGTACGGCTTCCGCAATCGCGACACGCACGACCTGATGCACGTGCTGACCGGCTATGGCCGCGATGCGCTGGGCGAGCAATGCGTGCTGCTGTTCACCCACGGCCAGCAGCCGAGCCACGGGCACCTGCTGATCGGTTATGCCGGAGCGCTGAACATCAAGCAGAACGTGCGTGGTAGCAAGGCGCCCGTGTTCAAGGCGGTGCGCCAGGCGCAGAAGACCGGCACGGCATGCCCGCCGCTGATCGAAATGCCGATTCGTGAATTGCTGGCGATGGATCTGGCCGAGGCCCGGGCGAAGCTGAATATTCCCGAGCCGCACTGGTACCGCGAATGCCATCGAATTTGGCGGGAGGAAGGGATCGATCCCTACGACCTGCTCGGGACCGAACAGGTCGATGCCGGAGCACCCGCTGCGGCGTAGGCGCTAGAGCCAACTGGCGATCTGGCTCAGCGGCTTCTTGCGCATCGCGTGATCGGGCACGGTCGCGTCGGGCGCGGGGTGCCCGACAACCACGATCATCAGCGGCTTTTCCCATTCGGGCCGTCCGCAAATCTCGCGCAGGAACCCCATCGGCGAGGGCGTGTGCGTCAGCGTGGCCAGCCCCGCCTCGTGCAGCGTGGAAATTAGCATCCCGCAGGCGATCCCGACGCTTTCGTTGACGTAGTAGTTCTGCGTCTGCCCGTCTTCCTCGATCCCGCCTTTGCGCTGCGCGAAACACACGATCAGCCACGGCGCGGTTTCGAGGAAAGGTTTGTGTGCGTCCGTCCCGATGGGCGCGAGCGCGTCTAGCCATTCCTCGCTCGCTTTCGGCTTATCGCCATCCTCGCCGTAGAAGCGGCGCTCTTCTGCCTCGGCGGCTTCCCGGATCGCGCGCTTTTTATCGGCCGAGCCTACCACCGCGAAATGCCAAGGCTGGTGATTTGCGCCATTGGGCGCCGTGCCCGCGGCGAGGATTGCATGCTCGATCACTTCGCGCGGCACCGGCGCGTCGGTGAAGCTGCGGCAGGTGTGGCGTGTTCTCAGTCGTTCGTACGCGGCTGCGGCGCGGGCGACGCGCTCTTCATCGCAGAGCGCGGGAAGCGGTGGGAAGGGGTGGTGGGTTTCCCCGCTCACCCTTCCATCCACTCCTGGAAGAACGCCTCGTGCGCCGCGCGCAGTTCCTCCACCTTCACGCCCAGCAGGCTGTCGCCGCCGACCGTGCCGAGCCTGCGGAATCCAATCAGCTCGGCCTCTTCTGTTTCCGGCCCTTCTGCGACGATGGCGTTGAACGCATCGACATTGGTATCGCTGACGGTGACGACATAGCGGCTCTGGTCCTCGCCGAACCACCATTGTGCCGCCGTGTAAGCCTCGTTCGCAGTCACCTCTGCACCAATACCGCCTGCCAGCGCCATCTCGGCCAGCGTCACGGCGAGCCCGCCGTCCGAGCAATCGTGCACGGCGTTGACCAGCCCTTCCTCGATCAGCCGCAGCACGATCTCGCCCGCGCCGCGTTCGGCAGCGAGGTCGACCGGCGGAGCGCGGCCTTCGTCGCGGCCATGCACTTCCTTGAGCCACAGCGACTTGCCGAGGTGCGAGCGGACCGGATCGGGCTTGGCCCAGAACTCCGGCGCAATCAGGTAGATCGCATCGCCGGTATCCTTGAAGCCGATGCTGGCGAGCTTTTCGTAATCTGCCATCAGGCCGACCCCGCCGATGGCAGGTGTGGGGAGGATGGCGGAGCCACCGCCCGTCGCCTTGCTCTCGTTGTAGAGCGAGACATTCCCGCTCACGACCGGGAAGTCGAGCGCGCGGCATGCCTCGCCCATACCGTCCAGCGCGTGGACGATCTGCGCCATGATTTCGGGCCGCTGGGGGTTGGCGAAGTTGAGGCAGTTGGTGATCGCGAGCGGCTTCGCGCCGACCGCGCACAGGTTGCGATAGGCCTCGGCCACGGCCTGCTTGCCGCCTTCATACGGGTCCGCATGGACATAGCGCGGCGTGCAGTCCGTGCTGATCGCCAGTGCCTTCTTCGTGCCGTGAACCCGCACAACGCCCGCATCGCCGCCGGTCTGGAGCGTGTCGGCACCCACCTGCCGGTCATATTGTTCGAAGATCCATCGGCGCGAGGCGAGGGCGGGGCTACCCATCAATTTGAGAAGGTCCGCGCCGACAACCGCGCTATCGGGTACGTTCTTCATGGGCGTGATTTTTGCCCAGTCGGTATATTCCTCGCGGCTGAGGAAAGGCCGGTCGTAGAGCGGCGCATCGTCGGCCAGCGGTGCGAGCGGTATGTCGCATACGTCCTCGCCTTCGAATTCGAGCACCATGCGCCCCGTGTCGGTCACTTCGCCGATGACCGCGAAGTCCAGCTCCCACTTCTCGAAGATCGCGCGAGCCATGTCTTCCTTGCCGGGCTTGAGAACCATGAGCATCCGCTCCTGGCTCTCGCTCAGCATCATTTCGTAGGGCGTCATCCCCTCTTCGCGCTGGGGCACATCGTCCATCTTCAGGCGAATGCCGACGCCGCCGTTGGACGCCATTTCGACGCTGGAGCTGGTAAGTCCCGCTGCGCCCATGTCCTGGATCGCGACGATCGCATCGGTCGCCATCAGTTCGAGGCAGGCCTCGATCAGAAGCTTTTCGGTAAAGGGGTCGCCCACCTGCACGGTCGGCCGCTTGGCCTCGGCGTCTTCCTCGAAGTCGGCGCTGGCCATGGTCGCGCCATGGATTCCGTCGCGCCCGGTCTTGGAGCCGACATAGACGATCGGATTGCCGACGCCCGTGGCGGCGGAATAGAAAATCTTGTCACTGTCCGCGACGCCCACGGTCATCGCGTTGACGAGGATATTGCCGTCGTAGGCGGGGTCGAAATTGGTCTCGCCCGCAATGGTCGGCACGCCGACGCAATTGCCGTAGCCGCCGATCCCCGCAACCACACCTTGCACCAGATGCTGCATCTTGGGATGGTCGGGTCGCCCGAAACGCAGCGCATTGGCGTTCGCCACAGGCCGCGCACCCATGGTGAAGACATCGCGCAGGATGCCGCCGACGCCCGTCGCCGCACCCTGATAGGGCTCGATGTAAGACGGGTGGTTGTGCGACTCCATCTTGAAGATCGCCGCCTGCCCGTCACCAATATCGATGACGCCCGCATTCTCGCCCGGTCCGCAGATCACCCACTCAGCCTCGGTTGGTAGCTTTTTGAGGTGCAGGCGCGAGGATTTGTAGCTGCAATGCTCGCTCCACATCACGGAGAATATGCCAAGCTCAAGCAGGTTGGGCTCGCGGCCCAGCGCATTGAGCACTCGCTCGTATTCCTCGGGGCTCAGTCCGTGCTGTTCGACAATTTCGGGCGTGATTTGGGATGCGGTAGTGGCCATGCCGGGCCGCTTAAACCGGTCCGCCGCGCTACGCCAGTCCTGCTGGGGATTTGCCAACGCGGGTTCTCCCCAGCCACCACGCGGCGATTGTGGGGAGGGCGAAGCCGATTGCCGCCATGAAAGCGAGTTCGGGTGTGACCTCTTCGGGCTGTGCGCCAAACCAGTTTATCCCCTGCAGGACAAGCAGCACCGCGGCCAGTGTGAGCGCGGGCAAGCCAGGGCCACACGTTCGGGCCAGGAAGAATGCCAACGCGCCGAATGTCAGGCCGAGCTCCAGCGGCATTTCAATCGCGGGATATCTCCACAGTCCCAGACCGAGTTTTGGCGGATCGCCCGCGATTGTCAGGTCGGGTGCATGGACCAGCAGATCGAGAAACCAGTGCGACAGAACCACCGCTCCACTCAGCGCCGCCGCCAGCCGGTCACGCGTTGCCAGCCAGACCAACAGCGCGAAGCCCGCCGCGAAAGCCGCGCTCCCCAACAGGCTGTGGGTATAGGGCATGTGGTAGAGGTCCATCGGGTTCATCGCGGTGATGCCCGGCGAGAGCCGCATATGCTCGATCCCCAGTTGCACGAACGCGAAGAACGCCCAGTCGACCAGCTGCGCGGCGATGAACATCAGTCCGAGCCGCGGCTTTTCCGGTGTGAGCGCCGCAGCCACGAAAGCTGGTGCAAAATGCCCGATAAACATGTGCGTACCTCCCACCGTGCAGCACTGCACTGCTTGACCCGCCACCGGCACCCCGTCAATGCTCGCGGGCGATGGCAGAAGATGGGCAGATCATTTCCGAATTGAGTTTCGAGGAAGCGCTGAAGGCGCTCCAGCAAGTCGTGCGTCAGTTGGAAGACGGTGACGTACCGCTCGACCAGTCGATCACGCTGTACGAACGCGGAGAGAAACTGCGCGCGCATTGCCAGGCCAGGCTCGATGCGGCGCAGGCGCGGATCGAGGCGATCGTGCTGGACGCAGGTGGCAAGCCGACAGGTACGAAGTCCTTCGACGGGCCGGAATGACGCGAGCGCCCGAGATGGATTTCGAGGATACCCAGGGCGCGCGGCTCAAGATGGCACTGGCCACGATCCGCACGGATATTGATGCTGCTTTCGACGAACTCCTGCCTGTGCCCGACGATACGCGCGCGCAGCTGGTCGAAGCGATGCGGCATGCCGCCATCGGCGGGGGCAAGCGGGTTCGCCCGCTGTTGCTGGTCGCCACCGCGACCATGCTCAACGTCTCGCGTGAGGCTGCGATACTGGCAGGCGCGGCGGTCGAGTCGATCCATGTCTATTCGCTGATCCACGACGATCTGCCGTGCATGGACGATGACGATATGCGGCGCGGCAGGCCCACGGTGCACAAGGCGTTCGACGAAGCAACCGCCGTGCTGGCGGGCGATGCGCTGCATGCGCTCGCGTTCGAAATCCTCACGTTCGAGGGCGTCAGCGCCGATCCCTTCGTGCAGGCCGAACTCACCCGGTGCCTCGCGCTGGCGAGCGGAATGGGCGGTATGGCTGGGGGGCAGGCGATGGACATGGCCGCCGACAGTGCGACCTACGATCTCCATACGATCACCCGCCTGCAACAGTTGAAGACCGGCGCTTTGCTGACCGCGAGTGTAGAGATGGGCGCGATCCTGGCCCGTGTGCCACCCAGTTCGCGCGTGCCGCTGCTCAGCTATGCGCGCGATATCGGGCTGGCGTTCCAGATCGCGGACGACCTGCTCGACCATGAGGGGGATGAGCACAAGGCGGGCAAGGCGCTGCGCAAGGACGAAGACCAAGGCAAGCAGACCTTCGTCTCGCTGATGGGGGCCGATGCGGCACGTAGCCAGGCCAAGGCGCTGGTCGAGCAGGCATGCGGGCATCTGTCGCAATATGGCGAGGACGCAGGCGTACTGTGCGATCTCGCGCGCTATATCGTGGAGAGGGACAGGTGAAGCTTGGATCGCCGCCGGGATATCTCGGCTGCATCGTGGCGCCTGGCTTGATCCTTCTCTCACTGTGGGTCGCACACGGAGCCTGGTCATTGTGGTCTTGGTACAAATTGACGGACCCGCAGCATCAGGTCTCGTTGCTCAATAATGATGTCGATCGGTTTTCATGCGACGATCTGCGCGTGACTCGCCGCGTCAAGCCCTACCATAATGGCGACCCGTGGGGTGCGTTCTTGGTGATGAGCGATGAATGCCGGAGCGATTTGCGCCAGCGCGCGCGAAGGTCGGTTGTTTTGGAGGAAGCTGGTGACTGCTTCTTCAGAGATAGTAGGTTCGCATCTATCGAGCTGTGTTTCGCGGATGAGGGTGTTTATTACGGTGGATACAGAGTGAAATGAGCAAACGTATAGGCATCTACCCCGGCACGTTCGATCCGATCACGCTTGGCCATGCGGACATCATCCGCCGCGCCGCGCGACTGGTCGACACGCTGATCATCGGGGTCACCACCAACCCGTCCAAGAACCCCATGTTCGACACCGACGAGCGGCTCGCGATGGTGAAGCGCGAGGTGAGGGCGATGAACCTCGGCAATGTCGAGGTGATCGGGTTCAACGCGCTGCTGATGAAATTCGCTCGCGCGCAGGGCGCCAGCGTGATCGTGCGGGGCCTGCGCGCGGTCGCGGATTTCGAATACGAATACCAGATGGCCGGGATGAACCAGCAGCTCGACGACGAGATAGAGACGGTGTTCCTGATGGCCGACGTTTCGTTGCAGCCCATCGCATCCAAACTGGTCAAGGAAATCGCCCTCTATGGAGGCGATATCAGCGCCTTTGTCAGCCCCTCGGTGCGAGAGGATGTGGCCGAGCGGATCAACACGATCGGCGTGAAGGGCGACTACTAGGGCCCGAAATCGTTCATTGCGCCGACAGCGCGCGGTGAGTATCGCGCAGCAATCCCCGAAATTTACGTTCGTGAGAATTATGCTCAAGACCATCCTTTCCGCCGCTGCCCTTGCTGCGATCGCCGCCGCCCCCGCGATGGCGCAGGAGGAACCGCAGGAAGCCGCGACCAAAGTCTCGCGCCCCAGCGCTGCGTTCGCGCGCCTGAACTACAGCCTGCAGGAAGATCGGGAGAACATCCTGCTGCTCGACCTGTCGAACGGGCAGCGCGTTGCGATCCGCCTGATGCCGGACTGGGCGCCCAATCATGTGGAGCGGGTCAAGACGCTGGCGCGGCAGGGCTTCTATGACGGGGTGATCTTCCACCGCGTGATCGAAGGCTTCATGGCGCAGACGGGCGATCCCACCGGCACGGGGCAGGGTGGTTCGCAGCTCCCCGATATCGAGGAAGAATTCAACCCGATGCCGCATGTCCGCGGTACGGTGTCGATGGCCCGCGCGGAGAGCGAAGACAGCGCGAACAGCCAGTTCTTCATCGTCTTCTATCCGCGCTTCAGCCTCGACAAGAGGTACACGAATTTCGGCCGGGTGATCGAAGGCATGGATGCGGTGGACGCGATTGCGCGCGGTGAGCCGCCCCGCAATCCCACCCGGATCGTGCAGGCATCGATCGCCGCGGATAATCGCCCTGCGCCCAGCCCGTCGCAGATCGCAGCGAGCCCACGGCCTGCCATCACGGCAGCTGACCTCAGCGCTCCGATCGAGGAGTGACCTGACCGGGCATACGCGCTAGCGGGCTCGCGATGCGCGTAGACCTTTTCGATTTCGAGTTGCCGCAAGAACGGATCGCCCTGCGACCCGTAAGCCCTCGCGATTCGGCGAAGATGCTGGTCGTCGATGGCGACCGGCCCTTTGCCGATCGCCATGTGCACGATCTGCCTGCCCTCCTGCGCGAGGGCGACATCCTTGTCTTCAACGATACCCGTGTCATCCCAGCGCAGCTGGAAGGCGAGCGTATCCGGGAGGGCGCGAGTGGCGCGGCCATCGGCGCCACCTTGCACAAGCGGATCGATGCGCGCCGCTGGCAGGCTTTCGTGCGCAATGCCAAGCGCTTGCGGTTGGGTGACCGGATTGTCTTTCCCGCAGGCGTTTCAGCAATTGCCGAAGCCCGCCTGGAAGATGGCAGCTGGACGCTGGCCTTCGAAGGCGATGAGCCGGTCGAATCCCTGCTGGCGAGGGCCGGAGCCATGCCGCTTCCCCCCTATATTGCAGGCAAGCGCGCTGCGGACGAACGTGATGCGCTGGATTACCAGACTTTGTTTGCGGACAAGCCGGGAGCTGTCGCGGCCCCCACCGCCGCGCTGCACTTCACGCCGGAATTGATGGCGCGACTTGGCGGGGCGGGGATCGCCACCGAAACCCTTACTCTCCATGTCGGGGCGGGCACTTTCCTGCCGGTGAAGGCAGACGATACGTCCGAGCACAAGATGCACGCCGAGTGGGGCGAGATCGCGCCCGATGCTGCCGAACGGCTCAATGCCGCGCGGGCCGAGGGGCGCAGGGTCATCGCGGTAGGCACGACCAGCCTGCGCCTGCTGGAAAGCGCGGCGGGCGAGGACGGCACGATCCAGCCATTCTCGGGTGACACCGACATCTTCATTACCCCCGGCTATCGCTTCCGCGCTGTCGATGGCCTGATGACCAATTTCCACCTGCCCAAATCGACATTAATGATGCTTGTCAGCGCCTTGATGGGCCGCGAGCGAATGATGGAAGTCTACGCGCACGCGATTGCCGGTGAATACCGGTTCTATTCCTATGGCGATTCCTCGCTATTATTGCCCGCATCATGACCGAGCGAGAGCTTCCCATCCATCACCGCGCAAGCGATCCCGGCGGCCGGGTGTGGAGTTTCGGCAATGTGACCTGGGTTCATTGCCCCGAATGCGACCAGGCGGCTAAAAGTACCGGTGCCAGCGTTTCTTGCGCGCATTGCGGCTATACGACCGTGCCCAACCTGAAGCCCTACAGCGACAAATGGGCCTACCCGGCGTCGAGCGATCCCCTGTGCAGCCATTGCCGCAAGCCGCTCGACAGGCGGGAGCGCCCGACCGCACGAGAAAGCGATGGCAAGCTGTTCGTTCGCATTCGGTGCGAACATTGCGGGGAGACGGAAGACTACCCCGCATTGCCTGGCTCACCCCCTTCGGGCGGTCGGTCTTACCGTCTGCTGCACCGTTACCTCGAGACGCAGGTGGCGGGTGAGACGCTGTGGGTCAACAACCTCGTCCATCTGGAGGCGCTGGAGGACTGGCTCGGTGCAAAGGTACGCGAACGGCCGGCAGATCGCGGGCTGACCATGATGGCGCGTCTGCCGCGCTGGATGAAGGCATCTACCAATCGCCCCAAGGTGTTACGTGGACTGGCCCAGTTGCGTGAACTGGCGGAGAAATCCGGCATCGATGAATAGTCGGGCAATGCGGGCCCCCATCCACTTGTAAAACTTTTCGACCGCGCCAAATTGCGCGCCATGTCCGAACCGATCCTGGAGCTGTCCGGCCTCACGAAGGTCTTTCCCGGCGGGCTAAAAGCGCTCGACAATGTCGATCTCACCATCAAGCGGGGCGAGATCTTTGCGCTCCTCGGCCCCAATGGAGCGGGCAAGACCACGCTGATCGGGGCGGTGTGCGGGCTGGTAAGGCCAACGGCGGGCACCATCCGCGCTTTCGGGCACGATCTGGCATCCGATTGGCGCGCGGCGAGGGCGCGGATCGGTCTCGTCCCGCAGGAACTCAGCACCGACATGTTCGAGCCTGTGAAACAGGCGGTTGCCTATTCGCGCGGGCTGTTTGGCCTGCCGCCGGATGACGCCCGGATCGAGGAAATCCTGCGCAGCCTGAGCCTGTGGGACAAGCGCGACACGCGAATCATGGCGCTGTCGGGCGGGATGAAGCGCCGCGTACTGATCGCCAAGGCTTTGGCGCACGAGCCCGACCTGCTGTTCCTCGACGAGCCGACCGCAGGTGTCGACGTGGAACTGCGCAAGGGCATGTGGCAACAGATCGACGCGATGCGCGCGCGCGGTGTCACGGTGATCCTGACCACGCATTATATCGAAGAGGCCGAGGAAATGGCTGACCGGGTCGGCATCATCCGCGGCGGCAAGATCCTGATGGTGGATGAGAAGGCCGCGATGATGGCCCGCCTCGGACGGACCGAGGCCTATCTTACGCTGGCCGAACCGCTCACCGCCTTGCCCGCCGATCTCGCCCGTTTCCCGGTCGAACTGCACGAGGATGGCATCACCCTATGCTATCGCGGGGGCGACGGGACGGGCAAGGGCCGGGCAGAGGTTGCGGAATTGACCAAGGCGCTGCTCGCCGCCGGGATCGACTATGTCGGGCTCGACGTGCGCGAGAGCAGCCTGGAAGACATTTTCGTCTCGCTGCTTGGCGAAGAGGGTGAGGAAACACCCCCGGAAGAGGTGCCTGCGGCATGAGTTTCAACGCGCGCTCCGCCTGGTCCATCTACCAGCGCGAATTGTGGCGCTTCCTGCGCACGGCATTCCAGTCCGTGCTGGCACCGGTGCTCACCACTACGCTCTACTTCATCGTTTTCGGATCGGCGATTGGCGGGGAAATGCCGGAGATCGGCGGCGTGGCCTACGCCCAGTTCATTATCCCCGGCCTGCTGATGCTCTCGCTGCTGGGCGAGACGACCAGCAATTCCAGCTTCGGCATCTATATGCCGCGCTTCACGGGTACGATCTACGAACTGCTGAGCGCGCCGGTGGGCGTTGCCGAAACGCTGATCGGGTTTGTGGGTGCGGCTGCGACCAAGAGCCTGATCCTTGCCACCATCATCCTGCTGACCGCGCGCATCTTCGTGCCTTACGAGATCGCGCACCCGTTCCTGGCGCTGATCTTCATCATCCTAGTGGCTTCGGCATTTTCGCTGTTCGGATTCATCCTGGGCATCTGGGCCGACAGTTTCGAAAAGCTGGGCATCATCCCCTTGCTGTTCCTCACTCCGCTCACTTTCCTGGGCGGCACATTCTATTCGATCGAAATGCTGCCGAGCCCGTGGAGCACGATCACGCTGGCCAATCCGATCTTCTACCTGGTCAGCGGGTTGCGGTGGACTTTCTACGGCACTGCCGACATTTCCATCTGGGTTTCGCTGGGCATTACGCTGGCATTCCTGGCCGTGTGCATCGCGGTGATCGCCTACATTTTCCGTACAGGGTGGCGATTGCGCAGCTAAGACGCTAAATCGCGTGACATGCTGAAACCCGCACTTGTTATCGCTACCATCGGCATGCTTGCCACTCCTGCCATCGCGCAGGTCCCGCCCGATGTGCAGGCGATGATCGACGCGGCGATTGCCAAGGGCGATCCCAAGAAGGTCGAAACGATCATCGAGCTGGCGAAGGAAACCCAGCCCGACAGCGCAGCCGAGATCGAGGAGATTGCGGCTGCATGGCGCGCCGAGCAGGCGGAGGCAAAGCGTCTTGCCGCAGAAGAAAAGGTCGAAACGATCCGGCAGGCGGGCATGTTCGACCTGTGGAGCGGGGAAGGGCAGATCGGCGCCTTCGTTTCCACCGGCAACAGCGAGGATATGGGCCTTTCCGCCTCGCTCAAGCTCAAGCGGCAGGGAATCGACTGGAGCCATGCCTTGCGCGTTTCCGCCGATTACCAGCGCTCCAACGGGCTCACCAGCCGCGAACAATTCCTCGCCGCTTACGAGCCGCGCTACCAGATCGGTCAAAACCTGTTCGCTTACGGGCTAGCGCAATACGAGCGCGACCGGTTCCAGGGATTCGATCACCGCTACGCCGTGTCCGGCGGCGTCGGCTACAAGCTGATCGACAGCAAGGCCGCCACGCTATCGGTCAAGGCGGGCCCTGCCTATCGCGTGACCGAACGCGTCAATGGCGACAGTATCAAGCGGTTTGCAGCTCTGTTCGGCGCGGATTTCGACTGGCGGATTGCCGAGCGCATCACCTTCACGCAGGATGCCAATGCGGTGACCGAAACGGGCAGTGAGGTGCTGATCCTGGTCGATGGTGCCAACACCACGATCAACCTGTTGAGCGGGATCGACTTCAAGATCAGCGACCGGCTTCGCTCGCGCCTGTCCTACCAGCTGGAGCATGACAGCAATCCCGGGCCGAATGCGGAACACACCGATACGCAGACCCGGTTTACCCTCGTCTACGGCTTCTGATCGTCAGTCGGCCTCGCACACGCGGAACGGCACCTTGTCGCTCTGCGCGCTGCCGAGCTCCAGGAACAGCGCCATCACCCGCGCCAGGTTTTCGGGCGGGAGCGGGGCCAGTTCGGCGAGCAGGCGATCGGCAATCCGGCACCGCTCCGCATCGAAGCCCTGCGCGATCATGGCAGCCGCCGCCGGTGCCAGCGCCGCCTTGGCCACGCTCTCGAACGGACAATCGACCGGGATGTTCGGCCCCGCAAACCGTTGCGCGGCCTTGCGCGCGCGGGGCCACGCCTTGTCTGCCTGCGGAGTGAGCTTCCTTTGCAGCGCTGTGGACCGCGTGCCCAGAAATGCGTTGGCAGGCAGGCTCCGCGCACATCGCATTTCGAGCGCGCCGATCAGGTCGGGCATGGCGTAAGCGACCAGCGCTTCGTTTTCGTTCGGTGAGATGCACGGGCGGGCCTGCGTCTGCGCGGCGGCAGTGGTGCAGGTGGCCAGCAGGCAGGTGGCGGCGGCAAGCTTGCGGATCATTCGGCGGTTTCCATGCGTGTTCGGGCCAGCATGATTGGCGCAGCGGCAGTGAGCATTTCGTGAATGAGAGTGCATCGACAGCCTTGGGCCTCTGCCCTAGCGAGGGGGCGATGAGCACCCGTTTCGATTTCTCGATCTCCGCCCGCAGCGACCTCGCGCGCACCGGCACGATACGCATGCAGCGCGGCGACATCCGCACACCGGCTTTCATGCCGGTCGGCACGGCAGCGACTGTGAAGGGCATGAAGCCGGAGGATGTGCGTGCGGCGGGTGCGGACATTATCCTGGGCAACACCTATCACCTGATGCTTCGTCCCGGCGCTGAGCGCATGGCGAAGCTGGGCGGCTTGCATCGCTTCATGAACTGGGATCGCCCGATCCTGACCGATAGCGGCGGCTACCAGGTGATGAGACTGTCCGACCTCAACAAGCTGACCGAAGAAGGCGTGGAATTTCGCAGCCATCTCGATGGCAGCAAGCACATGCTGACACCCGAACGCAGTATGGAGATCCAGCGCCTGCTGGGCAGCGATATCGTGATGGCGTTCGACGAGTGCCCGCGCGCCGACCGTCCGCTGGCGGAAATCGAAGCGAGCATGGAAATGTCGATGCGCTGGGCGAAGCGCAGCCGCGATGCCTTCGATGCAGGGGGCGAACATGCGCAGCGTGCGGCGCTGTTCGGCATCCAGCAGGGCGCGCTCGATAAGAACCTGCGCCAGCGATCTGCCGATGCCTTGCGGGAGATCGGCTTCGATGGCTACGCGATAGGCGGGCTGGCCGTGGGCGAGGGGCAGGAGGCGATGTTCGCCACGCTGGACTTCGCGCCCTCGCAACTGCCCGAGGATGCGCCGCGATACCTGATGGGCGTGGGCAAGCCCGACGATCTGGTCGGCGCGGTGGAGCGGGGTGTCGACATGTTCGACTGCGTGCTGCCGACCCGCTCGGGCCGCAACGGGCAGGCCTTTACCTGGAACGGGCCGCTCAACCTGCGCAATGCGCGCTTTGCCGAGGATGAGGGCCCGCTCGACCCGGCCTGCGACAACTACGTGTGCCGCAATTACAGCCGCGCCTACCTGCACCACCTGGTCAAGTCGGGCGAGATGTTGGGCGCGATGCTGCTGACCGAGCACAATATCTGTTTCTACCAGCAGCTGATGGCCGCGATGCGCGATGCGATTAGCGAGGATCGTTTCGCCGACTTTGCACGCGCGTTTCGCAGTGCCTATCTCAAGCCGCGATGACCATGCACTTTGCAGAGCAGGACCGGCAGCAGCGGATCACGCTGCTCGTAATCCTCGGACTCGGATCCCTGATGCTGTGGCACACGCCGTTCGGCGCATTGCTGCTGTATCCGTTCACGATCCTGACCACGTGGTTTCACGAGCTGGGCCACGGGATCGCCGCGATCCTGATGGGCGAACGGTTCGTGCAGCTGGAAATCTATCCCGATGGGTCCGGCGTCGCATTGTCGGAAGTGTCTGCCGATCGAAGCATGCTGCAGGATGCGATCATTGCTGCCGGAGGGCCGATCGGTCCGGCGCTGGCAGGGGCGGCCCTGATCGCCTCATCGCGCACGCTCAAGGGCACGCGCATCGCGCTGGCGGTGCTGGGCGTTATCCTGGTGGCGACGACGGCGATCTGGGTGCGCAGCCTGACCGGATGGCTGGTGCTGCCCGTGATGGGGCTGGCAATCCTGGCCATCGCCCGCAATGCCAACCCCGATCAGCAGAGGTTCGCGATCCAGCTGCTTGGCGTACAGGCGATCATCAGCGTGTGGTCGCAGTCCGGATACCTGTTCAGCCGTGGCGGGGTGCTGGGCGGATTGCCGCAGGTCTCCGACACGGAAGCGATCGCACAGGCCTTGCTGCTGCCTTACTGGTTCTGGGCCATTGTGCTGAGCGCCATCAATATCGCGCTGCTCTGGTGGAGCCTGCGTTACGCGTTTCGCCGCTAATCCGGTCTGGCCCGGTCCGACCCTTCACGTTCGCCAATTTCCAGCACCGTTCCGCGGTAAGGGGTGAAGGTACCCGTCGGGTCGAGAAACCCCGCGCCGATGGCGTTTGCGTGAGCCTGTGCTTCGCTCAGCGTGCGGTACCATTTGCCGCGCCGCCCGGATGTGTGAAATCGATATTGCAGCATGGCAAGATGCGAATGCCGGAGCCGGGCTCACGTTCCACGCAAGATGCTGAATTCGCATTCAATTCGTCGCAAAACGACGCGGACAACGAAAAAGGGCGGCCCCGCAGGACCGCCCTCTTGATATTCCGTTGCCGGACCGATCAGCGCGAATAGAATTCGACGATCAGGTTCGGTTCCATGGTGACGGGGTAGGGCACTTCGTCGAGCTTCGGCACGCGGGTGAAGGTCACCTTGTCGGTGCCGTCGGGCGCGACGTAATCGGGGATTTCACGCTCGGGCAGGCTCTGCGCTTCGATGACCAGCGCCATGTCCTTCGCCTTGGCGCCCAGGCCGATCACATCGCCCACCACCACGCGGCGGCTCGGGATGTTGCACTTGCCGCCGTTGACGGTGATGTGGCCGTGGTTGACCAGCTGGCGCGCGGCGAAGATCGTCGGCGCGAACTTGGCGCGATAGACGACCATGTCCAGCCGCTGTTCCAGCAGGCCGATCAGGTTCTGACCGGTGTCGCCCTTCATCGAGGCGGCATCCTTGTAGGTGCGCTTGAACTGCTTCTCGGTCACGTCGCCGTAGTAGCCCTTCAGCTTCTGCTTGGCGCGCAGCTGCAGGCCGAAGTCGGACATCTTGCCCTTGCGCCGCTGGCCGTGCTGGCCGGGGCCGTAGGAACGCTTGTTGACCGGCGAGTTCGGGCGACCCCAGATGTTTTCGCCCATCCGGCGATCGAGCTTGTACTTGGCGCTCTTGCGCTTCGACATAATACTTACCTTCAATTTGCTGGACTGCGCCAATCGCAGCCATTCAACCCGGCATCGCACCGGCAGGCCGAAACACCTGCCGCGGCCACCGCTTCACCGGGATGCGGGGCCAATTTCGTGAGGCTTTGTATGAAAGCTCGCGAAGCGAAGCGCGGCACATAGCAACAATATTGCGCCGGTCAAGGTCTCGACAGTTTCGCGCGGGCAGGGCAGAGGCACTGGCGATGAGCGAGACCGTGAGAGCCCCCGAACACTGCGAAACAATGGCCGATGTGCGCGCGGGAGTCGACGCGCTCGACCGGCAACTGATGCAGCTGATCGCCGTGCGCTTCGGCTATATGCGCGCCGCCGCCCGCATCAAGCCGGAGCGTGGGCACGTTCGCGACGAGGATCGCAAGGCGCAGGTGATCGCCAATGTGCGCGAAGACGCACGGCGCGAAGATATTCCGGAAGAAGCGCTGGCCGAGATCTGGGACGCCCTCGTCGAAGCGTCCATCGCCTATGAAATGGTCGAGTGGGAACGCTTGCGCTCCTGAACCTTACGCGACCTGCTGCGCTCTGTCCGGTTGGGCGATCTCGCGTTCGGCTAGCATGTCGTAATGCCGACCTATTCCGAACTTGCGCCATTTGGTGAACCCCGCATTGCGAAGGGTCGTGCGAACTTCCTCCGCATCCGACCAGCGCTCGTCCATTTCGTAGAACAGCGCCATGATGCGGCCCGCATGGGTGGACTTGAGCAATTGGCGGATCGCGACCGGTTCGTAGCCTTCGATATCGATCTTCACGAATAGCGGCAGGTTGGCAGGCAGGTGAGGATCCAGTTCTGCGATCGAGAACAGCCTGATCGTTTGCGTCGCACCGCCGAAATGCGTGCCCTCGCGCAGGCTGGCCGCACCGCTATGTTCGGGCTTCAGCGCGATTTCCGCGCTGCCGGGATGGTCGGCGACCGCAGCGTTGATCGCGTCCGCGCGTTCTTCCAGCCCGTTGAGCGCAAGGTTGGCCTGCAGCTTTGCATAGGTCGCGGGTACCGGCTCCATCGCGACGATCTTTCGGCAATTCGGATTGCGCGCGGCTACCAGCGAGAACAGCCCCTGGTTCGCCCCGATATCGAGGAATGCAAAAGGTTCGTCGATCGCGGCGAGCACGCCCGGAAGATAGTCCCCGTAGGTCGCGTAATGACAATAGGCGAAGGTCCGGTCCGACCAGTGCGGCCACATCGGCACGCCATAGCTTCCCGTTATCGGGTCCCGGATATCGCCCGATCGCAGGGCGCGCCGCCTATGAATGTGACGCATCGCGCGGGCGCGGGCCACGCGCAGATGCCGAAACACCAGAAAATCAAGCAGCACGATTTACCCCTTGCGCTCGGTTTGATCGAGCATCCTGTCCCTTTCGAGCGATGATAGAACCCCGCGCAGCGTACGCAACTCCAGATGGTTCCATCCCGGCTTGGTCAAGACACCGCGCAAGGTCCGGCGGGTCGCTTCGGCGCGTGCTTCGGGAAGGAAATAACCTTTGGGTTCGAGCATCCGCTCAAGATGCGCGATCAGTCCGTCGAGTTCCTCTTGCGAGCCTGCGGGAAGAAGGTCTTCCTTCGGAGGCTGCGCCAGCGATTGCCGCTTGGACCATTCGTAGGCGCACAGGATCACGGCCTGCGCGAGGTTGAGCGATCCGAAATCGGGATCGATTGGCACAGTCAGGATACTGCGGGCCAACGCGACATCCTCGGTTTCGAGGCCGGAACGCTCCGGCCCGAAGAGGATCGCGGATTTACCGGGATCCCCGTGGATCGAATCGGCGGCCTCTTCGGGCGTAAGGACCGGCTTGGTCACGCCGCGCTTGCGCACGGTCGTGGCATAAACATGCGCGCAGTCGGCCACCGCTTCGGCAGTGCTTTCGAACACTTTCGCTGTGTCGAGGATAAAGTCCGCACCCGCAGCGGCAGGGCCGGCCGAGGGGTTCGGCCAGCCATCGCGCGGGGTGACCAAGCGCATCTCGTGCAGGCCGAAATTGGCCATCGCACGCGCCGCCTTGCCGATATTCTCGCCCAGTTGCGGCCGGACGAGCACGATTGCAGGTGGTGGTGTCAGCGCTTGATCCGCGTGTAAAGCATGGCTCCGGCGCCGACCGCGAGGCCGAGCGGCCAGGCTACGCCCACCACCAGCGCCCCGACGGTACCGGCGGCGGCACCCGCAAGCACGGGCTTGGTCGAGGGATGCGCCATGCCATCCTTCAGCATTCCCGAAAGCTCGCTGCGGGCATCATCGACCCAATCCTGCCCGTTGCCTGGCCCATTATCAGGATCACGTTCGCTCATCTGACTACCTCCCCGGATAGACCGGAAACGCGCCGCACAATTCGCCAACCTCGGCGCGCACCGATTGCTCGATCTGCGCATCGCCTTCCGGCCCGTTCTTGGCAAGCCCTTCG
>NZ_CAXQBM010000015.1:0-92286 GCF_964222115.1 Alteriqipengyuania sp. | reverse complement strand
CGGCACCAGCCCACACCCCCACCCGGCCAACCCCTGGGATTATCCTGTCGGGTTGGCCGGGTGGGGGTGTGGGCTGGTGCCGCGCGAGCCGACAGCTTAGCTGTCGGCGGATAACGCACTAATGTCTCTCGCCCCACGCCTAGACCTGCGCCAGTCGCAATCGCTGGTGATGACGCCGCAGCTGCAGCAGGCGATCAAGCTGCTGACGCTGTCCAACCTCGAGATCGAGGCGTTCATCGGCGATGCACTGGAATCCAACCCGCTGCTCGAACTGGGGGAGGGTGCGCGCACCGAAGCGCGCGACGATGGCGATGCGCCCGATACCCCGCGCGAGGAACGCGATACCGATGCGCTGATCGCCGAGGGCGGGGCGGAAAGCGACGCGCCGACCGACCTTGCCAATGCCGAGTTGGAGATCGACCGCGATACGGGCGATGGCAGCTGGGGTGCCGCCGAAAGCTTTGGCGACCCGGACAGCGACATGTTTGGGATCGAACAGCGCGAGGCAGGCTCCGTCTCTCTGTCCGACCACCTACACGCGCAGGTCGGGGCGGCGGCGCGCGACGAGCGCGAAGCCTTCATCGCCCGTGCGCTGATCGACCGGCTGGACGACGCGGGCTACCTCGCCGAACCGCTGCTCGAAGTTGCAGACGCGCTGGGCATCCCGCTGGCAGAGGCGGAGCGTGGGCTCGTGCTGGTCCAGTCGCTCGATCCTGCCGGTGTGGGTGCCCGCGATCTGGCCGAATGCCTTGCAATCCAGGCACGCGAAGCGGACCGCTACGATCCGTGCATGGCGCGGCTGATCGACAATCTGGAGCTGGTTGCGCGCGGCGAAGTCGCCCGGTTGCAAAAGCTGTGCGATGTCGATGCAGAGGACCTGGCGGACATGCTGGGTGAGTTGCGCGCCTATAATCCACGCCCGGGGCTGGCCTTCGGCACGCGGGACGACGGCGCAATCGCGCCAGACATCCTGATCGATCGCGGCTCCGACAATAGCTGGCGGATTTCCCTCAACGAAGCCACTCTGCCCCGGCTGGTGGTAAACCGGCCCTACCTCTTGGAATTGCGCGATGGCTGCCGCGACCAGACCAGCCGCGCATGGCTGAAGGACAAGCTGGAGGATGCGCGCTGGCTGATCCGCGCGCTCGACCAGCGGCAGAAGACGATCCTGGCAGTGGCAAGCGAAATCCTGACCCAGCAGGAAGGTTTCTTCCTGCACGGGGTCAGCCACCTGCGCCCGCTGACGCTGAAGCAGGTGGCGGAGAAGATCGAGATGCACGAGAGCACGGTCAGCCGCGTGACCAGCAACAAGTTCCTCCACTGTCCGCGCGGCACCTTCGACCTCAAGTACTTCTTCACCAGCGGGGTGGGCGGCGGCGAAGAGGGCGAAGGCGCGAGCGCGGAATCGGTCAAGGCGCGGATCAAGGCGCTGACCGACGCGGAGGAGCCCAAGGCGATCCTCTCCGACGACAAGCTGGTCGAACTGCTGAAGGCCGAAGGATTCGACATCGCGCGGCGCACCGTTGCCAAATACCGCGAGGCCATGGGGATCGGTTCCAGCGTGCAGCGCCGCCGGGCCAAGAAGCTCGCCGCAATCGGCTAAGGCTCAGTCGCGCCGGAGCACCGCGAACAGCGTGTGGTTGTCGGCGGTGTCCTGCACGTCGGCTTCGAGCACTTCGAGGCCGTAGAGTTCTGCTGCACGTGTCGATGCCAGCGCAGCACGTGTACGCAAGCCTGCCTCGGCCACCTCGCTTGCTGCACCGGCTGTATCGCCAGCCTCTTCGACTTGTGCCCCGATCCGGGCGAGGAAATGGCGGCATTCGGCAATCGCCATGGGATGGCTCGCGACCGTTTCGATCTCATGCAGTTGCACGCCGGGCAGGCCGAGGCAGTGAAACACCACCGGCTGTGCGTGCACATCCACCCTGGTAACGGGCAGCGATCCGATCATGTCGAGCACACCGGGCACCTTGCCTGCGACCGAATTTTCGAACGGGATCATGGCAAGGTCGCAATCGGCGCGTAGCAGCGCCGCACATGCCGTTTCGAAATCGGGGTGACCGATGGCGGCCGCACCCGGAAAGCGGGCGAGGCATGCAAGCTCACCGAAGGCACCGGGGTGCCCCCCGTAGGCAATCCGCATTTCTGGTTATCCTGCTTGGGCGTTGCGGTCAGGCGGCGCGGCGCGCCAGCGGGGCCACGCGTTCGATCACGCACAGGTTGAGCGCACCCGAAACCGCAATCGGCAACACGGCTTCGCCCCGGCCAAGCCGCGCGGCCAGCTCGCCCTGTTCGAGCACGGCAAAGCTCCGTTCCTCGCCCAATCGGTCCGCGGAAAGACGACCGATCGCCAGCGCGGACCCGCGCCCGCCTTCGGCCAGCAGTCCGTCGACGATCACCAGTTCGGGATCCTCGGCCAGCGCGGTCCACCAGTCGCCCTCCCCGATCTCGATCAGGGCAATCGCCTTGCCCGCGCGGGCCTTGTCGAGCGCGGCCTGCGGGCTGGCGGTTTCGCGGATCGGGATGATCGTGCCGAAGCGCGCGCGCGCCATCAGCTGCATGCGCGCCGGGTGGCGCGTAGCGCTCAGCGCGATCTCGATCGGGCGCTGTGCCTGCAGGTTGATTGCCATCAGCTCGCGCCAGATCGCGGCGATGCTGGCCGCAGGGATCCGGCGGGTCAGGCTGGCAAGCCGCGCGATCACGCTGGCTTCGCGCGCGGGGCGCAGCAGCAGCTCGTTCGGATCCTCATGCTCGAGATCTTCCGACTTGGCAGCGGCGATGGCGGCCGCGAGGTCGAGCCGCTTCTCCATCAGGGACAGCATTTGTTCGTCGAGCGCGTCGATTTCTTCGCGCAGGGTGTCGATGGTTCGCGGATTGGAATTGGCAGTGGTCATGGCACGATTTCGCTTTCGGTTCGCAGCCGGCACGCATGTCTTCCTGCGGCCTGGCTCAGTCGTTTCGAGGTCTGGATGGTGGCCGCTTGTCTGCGCGCGACCTCGCGCTGGTCCCGATACGCCGTCAGGCGTACCGGCCGCTAAACGAACCGAAATAATAGAAATAATAGCCGAAGCGCGCGCTGTTCAGCGCGGAAATCGAAGCTGGGGCCGAAGCGGGGATAGGATTATCCCGAAGCCTGGTCATGATGATTCGCTCCTGAGGCACACAGAGTAACGAAAGCGTTGCCTCGACCGCTCTCTAAGCAATGAAATATCTTGTGCGGCGCAATACCGCAAGCGGTGCGATTCACGATGTGCCATCCTGTGGCATGATGGTGACAGGGCGCGCATCGCAACAGCTCGACTCAAATAGGCACCGCTTCGTCGCGCAGGCTGCGGCCGGCGAGCGTTTTACACGATGTTAACCTTTTCCGTTCAGACCTTGTGTGGTTAATGAAACGCAACGCCTCGCACATGGGGCGTGGCAGCACATCCACTGGGGCAAAGGGGGCGACCCATGCGCGTATTGCTGATCGAGGACGAGCCGACCACGGCGAAAGCCATCGAGCTCATGCTCACGACCGAAGGGTTCAATGTCTACAGTACCGATCTGGGCGAAGAAGGCCTCGATCTGGGCAAGCTGTACGATTACGATATCATCCTGCTCGATCTCAACCTGCCGGACATGCACGGTTACGACGTGCTCAAGAAGCTGCGCGTCGCCAAGGTGCAGACGCCGGTCCTGATCCTGTCGGGCATTTCCGAGATGGACAGCAAGATCCGCAGCTTCGGCTTCGGCGCAGACGATTACGTGACCAAGCCGTTCCATCGCGAGGAGCTGGTCGCGCGCATCCATGCCGTGGTGCGCCGTTCGAAGGGCCACAGCCAGTCGATCATCCGTACCGGCAAGCTGGCGGTGAACCTCGATGCCAAGACTGTCGAGGTCGACAATGCCCGCGTCCACCTGACCGGCAAGGAATACGCGATGCTCGAGCTGCTTTCACTACGCAAGGGCACCACGCTGACCAAGGAAATGTTCCTCAACCACCTCTATGGCGGGATGGACGAACCCGAGCTCAAGATCATCGACGTATTCATCTGCAAGCTGCGCAAGAAACTGAGCCATGCCTGCGATGGAGAGAACTACATCGAAACCGTGTGGGGCCGCGGTTACGTGCTGCGCGACCCGAGCGAGGAAAGCGCTGCCGCCTGACATTTTCGGGCAATTGGCAAGCTGGCGAATTATTGGGGGTGTCGAAGTTTTTCTTCGGCACCCTTTTTGCTGTTTCGTGCGTAAAGGTGGGCGATCAACCTTCTAAGGTCACCCGTACGTGTACATATTCGGCTTCGATCTTGCGCAGATCCTCCCTTTCATCCTCGTCGGGTTCTTCGCCCAGCTGATCGACGGCGCTTTGGGCATGGCCTTCGGCGTCATCACCAACACCCTGCTCGTCGGCCTGCTGGGCGTGCCCCCGGCGCTCGCTTCGCAGCGAGTGCACATCGTCGAGTGTTTCACCACCGCGAGTTCCGCGATCAGCCACCTGATAAACCGCAATATCGACAAGCGCCTGTTCCTGCGCCTGCTGGTACCCGGCGTGATCGGCGGGGTCGCGGGGGCCACCCTGCTTGCTTCGGTCGATGGCGAGGTCATCAAGCCCTTCGTGCTCGTCTACCTGTCGGGTATCGGCATCTACCTGCTGGTGCGCGGCGTACTCTATCCGCCGACCCTGCGCGAAGCGAAGCATGTGACGCCGCTGGGCCTGATCGGCGGGTTCCTGGATGCCTCGGGCGGCGGTGGCTGGGGGCCGATGGTCACATCCAACCTGCTGATCCAGGGCGCCGAGCCGCGCAAGGTGATCGGCACGGTCAACTCGGTCGAGTTCTTCCTCACCGTGAGCATCTCGATCGCCTTCATCTTCCACCTCGGGATCGACGATTTCGCGATCGCAACCGTCGGCCTGATCCTGGGCGGGGTCGCCGCCGCACCTTTCGGCGCGCTCGCAGCACGGCACTTCTCGCCCAAGTTCATGCTGATCCTCGTCGGAATCGTCCTGACGGCGACCAGCGCTTACGGCATCTGGACCGCACTGACCTGAACCGGCTAGGGCGCGCGCCTATGACGGCACATAAGGAAGGCGACCCCACCACGCTCAGCAGGCTGTATGGTCGCAGTATCGGCAAGCCCCTGCGCGCGCGGCAACAGGCACTGGTGGACGAGTTCCTGCCGAAAATCGCCGTGCCCGCAGAAGGTCCGGTCACCGCAAAAGACCTGTTCGGCGAAGATTGCCCGCTCCATTTCGAAATCGGCTTCGGCGGCGGCGAACATCTCGCCTATCGTGCTGACCTGCTGCCCAATCACGGTTTTATCGGTGCCGAACCATTCCTCAATGGCGTGGCACAAGCGCTGGTCCACGTGGAAGAACAGCGCCTCGCCAATATCCGGTTGTACAATGGCGACGCGCTGGAAGTGCTGTCGCGCATCCCGGACGGATCGCTGACGATGGTCTACCTGCTCCATCCCGACCCGTGGCCCAAGAACAAGCATGCCAAGCGCCGGATGATGAACGACGGACCGGTGCGGATGATTGCGGACAAGCTGAAGCCGGGCGGCGAATTCCGCTTCGGTACGGATCACCCGGTCTACCTGCGCCACGCGCTGATGGTAATGCAGCGCTTTACCGACGAATTCGAATGGCAGGTCAAAGGCCCCGCCAGCTTCCAGCAGCGCCCGTCGGGCTGGTGCGAGACTCGCTACGAGAAAAAGGCGCGCGAGCAGATGGGCCACGAAGTCTTGTACTTCCGCTATCGCCGCACATAGCAAGAAGGCCGCCCGGTCACCCGGACGGCCTCCTGCAACGCGGGCCAGACCCGGCTTACGTCAGAAGCGCACGCCGATCCCGGCGATAACTTGGTCCGTGGTCGCATCGTCAACATCGGTACCGACATTGCTGTAGCGCGAGCGGCGATATTCGATCCGCCCTTCGAGCGGCCCGGGCAGTTGCACCTGCAATCCGCCGCCGAAGCGGAAACCGCTGGCGTTCTCTTCCACGTCGGACAGGGTACCGGCGCTGGTGAAAGTCTTGGTGTCGAGCGCGGTGTAGCCCGCCTTGCCATAGGCCGCGATGCCGGGGGTCAGCGCGAAACCGGCGCGGGCACCGACATAATACTGGCCATTCGCTTCCAGCCCGTCGCGCGCACCCGCAAACGTGGACGGGAACTGGGTCGATCCGTCGCTGGCGGAATATTCGCCCTCGACGCCGACGAAGGCACCGCCCAGCGAGAGGTCGTAGCCCGCGCTGATGCCGTAAACCGCCGCATCGGCATCGGCGGAAACCGTACCGTCCGCCGAGTCGACCGAAATACCCTCGTAGCCGCCAATGGCGCCAATATGCAGGCCGCCGGGTGCCCTGTTCTGGTCCTGCGCCATTGCCGGCGCCGCAGCGGTGGCCACAGCAATCGCAGGGAGTGCGAAAATGCGTTTCATCGGGGGGTCCTTTCGTTGGGGAAACCAAGCGAAAGTTCCATCGGCGCAGCCCGCTTGCCCTGCGATGAATCAACCACGCGGGCGAATAGGGTTTACGACCGGCTGCAGCCTTGCAGCGGTTATTCCACCACCCCCGCGGCAGCGAGCACGGCCAGCGTCAGCACGTCGGGTACGTTGGCGGTGACAGGCACGATCTGCACCGGCTTTTCCATCCCCACCATCATCGGGCCGATCGTGGCGTCGCCGCCCAGCTCGCGCAGCAGCTTGGCCGAAAGGTTGGCCGATTGCAGGCCCGGCATGATCAGCACGTTGGCCGGACCCGACAGGCGGCTGAACGGATAGAGCGCCATCACCTTCGGGTTGAGCGCGGCATCGGGCGCCATCTCGCCCTCGTATTCGAAGCCGGGCTGCTTATCGTCGAGGATGTGTACCGCGTCGCGGATGTTCTCCAGCCACTTGCCCGGCGGGTTGCCGAAGGTGGAGTAAGAAAGGAAGGCGACGCGCGGCTCGTGCCCCATGCGGCGAGCGACTTCCGCCGTTTCGCAGGCAATATGCGCGAGGTCGGCCGAAGTCGGACGTTCATTAATCGTGGTATCGGCGAGGAACGTGGTGTGGTTCTTGCCGATCATCATATGAATGCCGAAAGACAGGCCGCCCGGCTTGGGATCGAGCACGCGGCCGATCTCGCGCGCGGTCTGCGCGTAGGTTCGGGTGAGTCCTGAAATAAGCGCATCGCCGTGCCCCAGCGCGACCAACAGCGAGGCGAACACGTTGCGATCCTGGTTGACCATCCGGCGCACGTCGCGCTCGGTATACCCGCGCCGCTGGAGGCGCTCGTACAGGAATTCGACCATCTCGGGCACGTAATGGCTGTCCGCCGAGTTCTGGATCTCGAAGCTGTCGATATCGTCGACCTGCAGCTCCTCCAGCTTCTGGCGCACACCTGCGGTCCGCCCGACGAGGATCGGCGTGCCATAGCCGAAATCGCGGAACTGGATTGCGGCGCGCAGCGCGACATCCTCTTCCGCCTCGGCGAAGACCACCCGCTTGGGGTTGGCCTTGGCATCCTCGTACACGCGGGTGAGGACCGAGGTCGTCGGGTTAAGGCGCGATTTGAGCGCCAGCCGGTAGGCATCGAGATCGTCGATATTCGCCTGGGCCACGCCCGATTTCATCGCCGCTTCGGCCACTGCGGAGGACACCACCTCCATCAGGCGCGGATCGAACGGCGCGGGGATGATGTAATCCTCGCCGAACTGGTGCGCCACGCCATAGGCGGCCTGCACCTCTTCGGGCACACGTTCGCGTGCGAGTGCCGCGATGGCCTCTGCCGCGGCGATCTTCATCTCTTCGTTGATCGCGGTCGCCCGCACGTCCAGTGCCCCGCGGAAAATAAACGGGAAGCCCAGCACGTTGTTGCCCTGGTTGGGATAATCGCTGCGCCCGGTCGCGATGATCGCGTCGGGGCGCACCGCCTTCGCCTCTTCGGGCATGATTTCGGGCACCGGGTTCGCCATCGCGAAGATGATCGGCTTGTCGGCCATCTTCTTCACCCATTCGGGCTTGAGCGCACCGGCGGCGGACAGCCCAAGGAAGATATCCGCGCCTTCCAGCGCCTCTTCCAGGCTGCGCGCCTCGGTCTCTACCGCGTGCGCACTCTTCCACTGGTCGACATCGTCGCGCCCCTTGTGGATCGGGCCGGACCGGTCGCACACGATCACCGACCCATGCGGAATGCCCAGCGCCTTGATCAGCGCGGTACAGGCCAGCGCGGAGGCGCCCGCCCCGTTCACGACCATCTTGCAATCCTTCAGGTCGCGTCCGGTCAGGTGGCACGCGTTGATCAGCCCCGCCGCCGCGATGATCGCGGTGCCGTGCTGGTCGTCGTGCATTACCGGGATGTTCATGCGTTCACGCAGCGCCTGCTCGATGATGAAGCATTCCGGGGCGGCAATGTCTTCCAGGTTGATCCCGCCGAAGCTGGGTTCGAGCAGCGCGACCGCTTCGATGAACTTCTCCGGGTCTTCGGTATCGACTTCGAGGTCGATCGAATCGACATCGGCGAAGCGCTTGAACAGCACCGCCTTGCCTTCCATCACCGGCTTTGAGGCAAGCGCACCCAGGTTGCCCATGCCGAGGATCGCGGTGCCGTTGGAAATGACCGCGACGATGTTGGAGCGCGCGGTATACTTGGCGGCATTGGCGGGATCGTCGGCAATCGCCTGCACCGGCACTGCGACACCCGGCGAATAGGCAAGGCTGAGGTCGCGCTGGGTCGCCATCGGCTTGGAGGCGATGATCTCGATTTTCCCGGGCCGCCCGGTCTCATGGTAAAGCAGCGCTTCGCGTGCCTCGAAACCGGTATTGGGGCCAGTGGTCGTGTCGTCAGCCATGCGTGCCTCAGGGGGTCGGAGGAAAAAGTCGTATCGGGGTGCTGGCCCGCCCTAACGGGGGCGCGCCCGATGGCAAAGGGCCAAAAGGAGAGCGCATGCAAACTTCTTGACGTAACGTCATCGGCGAATAGCACTCAACGAAGATGACCAGCCCGCCACCCGAATCGTCCGGTTCCGAAAGCCGCCTTGCGGCACTGGAGCGGCGTATGGAGGCGTTGGAGGACGCGGGACCACGCGGCGGGTCATTCCTGGATCGCGTATTGCGATACCTCCCCTACATGGCGCTGGGAAACCTGTTCGTGGCTGCACCGGCAATGATCATCTCCATTGTCGTGGCCTATTTCGCGTTCGAGCAGGCCGATGCGACGAAGAAAATGCAGGTCAGCAGCGTCTGGCCGATCCTCAGCTACGATACCGGCAACCTGTCCGAGGATGGCGAGCCCGAGATTACCTTCAACCTGTCCAACCGGGGGGTCGGTCCTGCGAGGGTCGGCGGCATGCAGGTCAGTTACGACGGCACGGCCTACCGATCGATCCAGGACCTGATGCGCGATTGCTGCGCACCTCGCGGCGAGCGGGTCGGCGCCATCGTGTCGGCAGTCAACGGAGAGGTCATCCCGGCAGGTGCCCGGCTCGCGTTTGCGCGCATCGATCCGGTCGACCTGTCACCGCGTTCATACGCGCGGATGGAAGCTGCACGCCTGAAAGTCAGGACGCAGATCTGCTACTGTTCCGTGTTCGACGATTGCTGGATCGAGGATTCCCAGATGACCGGTACGGAACCGGTGAACCAGTGCCCGGCTGACTGGGTGCAGTTCGGCTTCCCCATCGGCGTCAAACCTGGCGGGTGACGCGCGACCCGGTGGCCGCTAGCACACCAGCAATGACCGCCAGGCTCACCCCGATGATGGAACAGTACCACGCGCTCAAGCGTGAAGCGGGCGAATGCCTGCTGTTCTACCGCATGGGCGATTTCTTCGAGCTGTTCTTCGACGATGCGAAGGTGGCGGCGGGCGTGCTCGATATCGCGCTGACCAGCAGGGGCGAGAGTGGCGGCGAAGCCGTGCCTATGTGCGGCGTGCCGGTGCATTCCGCCGACGGGTACCTCGCTCGCCTGATTCGTGCGGGGCACCGGGTAGCCATCGCCGAGCAGGTCGAAACGCCCGACGAGGCCAAGGCGCGCGCCAAGGCGGAGGGCAAGCCTTCCTCCAAGGTGCTCGTCGCGCGACAGATCATCCGTTTCGTCACCGCCGGTACGCTGACCGAAGACGCGCTGCTCGAACCGCGCAGCGCCAATCGGCTCGCGGCAGTATGCGAGGTGCGCGGGACCGTCGGGATCGCGGCCTGCGATATCTCGACCGGGCGGATGGAGCTGGAGGAATGCGCGCCCGACGGCATGGCTGCGGCGCTTTCACGGATCGGTGCGCGAGAGATCGTGGTGCCCGAAGGATGGGAGCAGGCTCCCGCCGATGCGACAGAGCGTCCGGCCAGCGACTTCGCGAGCGAACGCGGGCGACAGCGTTTGCAGGAGCTGCACGGGGTCGCGACGCTCGACGCTTTCGGCAATTTCGAGCGCGCGATGCTGTCTGCTGCCGGGGGACTGCTCGCCTATATCGACCATGCGGGGCGCGGCACGATGCCGTTTCTCCTGCCACCCACGGTCACCGCCAGCGATGCGGTGATGGCGATCGACGAAGCGAGCCGCTCCAGCCTCGAGATCGTCTCCACACAGGCGGGGGCGCGAAGCGGCAGCCTGCTCGGCACGGTGGATCGCTGCGTGACAAGCGCCGGAGCGCGCCTGCTGGCGGAAGACCTGTCTGCGCCGCTTGCGCGCAAACCCGATATCGAGGCGCGGCTGCACCTCGTCCGTTTCTTCCACGAGGACCCGATCCTGCGCAGCGACACGCGCGAGGCACTACGCGCGATACCCGATGTGGCGCGGGCGCTGGCCCGCCTTGTCGCAGACCGGGGTAGCCCGCGCGATCTGGGCCAGGTGCGCGATGGGTTGGCGCAGGCGCGCGAATTGCACGCGGCCCTGTCCCGCCTGCCCGACCGCCCGGCCCTGCTCGTTTCCCTGCTGCCCGCGCTGACCGGCCATGCCGCGCTGGTGAGCGAATTGTCGCAGGCGCTCGTCCCGTCGCCGCCGACCGAACGCAGCAATGGCGGCTTCATTGCCTCAGGCTACGACGCGGCGCTCGATGCCCTGCGCGAAACCAGCGGCGATGCGCGCAAGGCGATTGCCGCGATGGAAGCGCGCTATCGCAGCGAGACGGGCATCTCCTCGCTCAAGATCAAGCATAACGGTGTGCTCGGCTATTTCATCGAGGTGCCCGCGCGCCACGGCGATGCGCTGATGGGGCCGGACAGCGGCTTCACCCACCGCCAGACCATGGCCAATGCGGTCCGCTTCAATTCGGTCCACCTGCACGAAGAAGCCAGCCGTATCTCGGAAGCCGCTGGCCGCGCGCTAGCTGCCGAGGAAGCGCATTTCGAGGCGCTGGTGGCAGCAGTGGTCGACGCTCGCGAGGCAGTTGCCCCCACCGCCGATGCGCTGGCGCGGATCGACGTCGCAGCGGGGCTAGCGGAGCGTGCGGCTGAAGGCGACTGGTGTGCGCCGCAGATCGACGAGGCTCCGTGCCTCGATATCGTCGGTGGACGGCACCCGGTGGTCGAAGCCGCGCTCGCCAAGGCAGGCGAACGTTTCGTGCCGAATGATTGCAAGTTGAGCGATACCGACCACCTCTGGCTGATCGGCGGGCCCAACATGGGCGGCAAATCCACCTTCCTGCGCGCCAATGCGCTGATCGTCCTGCTGGCGCAGGCGGGCAGCTATGTGCCTGCGAAGTCTGCTCAGATTGGGCTGGTAGACCGGCTGTTCAGCAGGGTCGGCGCGAGTGACAATCTGGCGCGCGGGCGCTCCACCTTCATGGTCGAGATGGTCGAAACTGCGGCGATCCTCGCGCAGGCGACCGAGCGAAGCTTCGTGATCCTGGACGAGGTGGGGCGCGGCACCTCCACCTACGACGGGCTGGCGCTGGCATGGGCGGTGGCCGAGGCGATCCACGAGACCAACCGCTGCCGCTGCCTGTTCGCAACGCATTACCACGAGCTCGCCCGGCTGGCGGACACGTGCGATGCCCTATCGCTCCACCATGTCCGCGCGCGCGAGTGGCAAGGCGACCTGGTGCTGCTGCACGAGGTCACCGAAGGTCCTGCCGACCGCAGCTACGGGCTAGCAGTCGCAAAACTGGCGGGGGTACCCAAGGGCGTGGTCGACCGCGCCAGCGCCGTGCTCAAGAAACTGGAAAAAGGGCGCGAGGAAACGGGCGGGCTCGCCGCAGGGCTTGGCGACCTGCCGCTGTTCTCCGCTGCAATGGAAGCCGAGCAGGAAGAGTGCGATACCTTGCGCGATCGCCTGTCGGCGCTCGATCTCGACGCGCTTAGCCCGCGAGAGGCGCTGGAAATCCTTTACGACCTGAAGCGCGAGGCGAGCGAAAGCTAACCTTCGCTACATTTGCCATCGCCTTCCGCTGCGCTAGGTTCCTGCATCATGGCGCAGGACGATCCACCCGAAGACCCGGATACCAGCACGAAGTGGGCCGAGTTCCGCACGGATTTGGCGGAAGACCGCAACATCATGGCGATGGAGCGGACCTTTGCAGGCTGGATGCGCACTGCCTTTGCCGCCATCGGCATCGGGCTAGGCTTCCGCGCGCTGTTCGGATCGTGGGACCCGTCGTGGATGCCAAAGCTGATCGCCAGCTTCTTTATCCTGTCGGGCGGATGGCTGGCAATTACCGCGCAAAGGCGGGCGTGCCACACGCTCGACCGACTGAACACGCACGAATTTGACCCGATCCCGACCCCGAATTTCCGCGTCATGGCTTACGGGGTCGCGATCGGGGCAGTGGTTGTCACGATCGGGTTGTGGGTGATGGTCGAGGCCTGAACCCGGCTGCGAGCAGGATCAGGTGCCGTCGCCGCGCAGGCCATCGAGCTTCGAAGGCTCGCCGAACTTGTCGACATTGTCGTCATGATTGGGTTCGCCGCGATAGGCCGACATGTCGACCGTGTTGCCGCGATCCATTTGGTTCATGTGATCGACCAGATCCTGCGCATCGGGTGCGGTCAGCCCGCTCTGCACATGCGTGCTGTCGGTGCCGAGGATCGAGGTCGTGTGGCCTTGCGCCTGGTCGGCAACGGTCTGCGCCTGGTCATAGGCCGCGACCTGTTCCGAATTCTCGTTCTCGGGCGCCAGGTCGTCGGTCTGCCGGCGCTCGCCATCGAATTTGCTGCTGTTGTCGCTCATCAGGAAATCTCCTTTCCGAATGAACGTGTTTGTTCGGGAAGCAGTTCCAGTGAGTCTTTGTCGCGGTGCCAGCCCGCACCCCCTCCCGGCCAACAGGTCTTTCCATCGGTCCCAGCCCTCTCCCCCGCCCAGCCACCCGATATGGTGACCATCAGGCTATCGGGTGGCTGGGCGGGGGAGAGGGCTGGAGCCGGGCGCAGCGAACGCAGTGAGCGAATCGACGCCGACTACCTTGTCGGCACCGGCGCATCGCCGGAATAATCGTAGAAGCCGCGGCCCGTCTTGCGGCCCAGCCACCCGGCCTCGACATATTTTACCAGCAGCGGGGCGGGACGATACTTGCTGTCACGCGTGGTGCGATAGATGACCCGCAGAATATCGAGGCAGGTGTCCAGCCCCACGAAATCGGCCAGTTGCAGCGGCCCCATCGGGTGGTTGAGGCCCAGCCGGCAGCCGAGGTCGATATCCTCCATGCTCGCAGTCGACTGGCCAAGCACGAACACCGCCTCGTTGATCATCGGCAGCAGGATGCGGTTAACGACGAAACCGGGCTCGTCCTGCGAAAGGACCACTTCCTTGCCGAGGAGCTTGGCGAAGGCGATCGTCCGGTCGGTCACGTCCTGCGCGGTCGCGAGGCCGGGGATCACCTCGATCAGGCCCATCACCGGCACGGGGTTGAAGAAGTGCAGCCCGATAAACCGGCCCGGATCGGGCGACCAGTTGGCCATGCGGGTGATCGGGATCGAGCTGGTATTGCTGGCAAGGATCGCATCCTCGGCCAGCACCTTGCCTGCATTCTCGAAGATCGCCTGCTTGATCTCTTCCTTCTCGGTCGCGGCTTCGATGATCATCGCAGCACCGGCCATCGGTGCCAGCTCCCCGGTCGGGGTAATCCGCGCCAGCGACGCTTCCGCATCGGCCGCCTCGATCTTGTCTTTCGCCACGAGCTTGCCCAGCGCGCGTTCGATCCGGTCGCGGGCGCCCTGCGCAATCGAAAGATCGCGGTCGCTCAGCAAAACCTTGAGCCCGTTTTGCGCAATCGTCTGCGCAATGCCCGTTCCCATCTGGCCTGCGCCGATGACACCGATTGTCTGCATGAAAATTTCCGTCCTTCGCAAGTGCAGCAAAGGCGGTGGGCTAGCGGGGATCGGCGCCGCTGGCTAGCGGCCAATTGCCGATTGGCGAGCTAGCGGTTCGCGCCGGGCGTCCACGTCACATCGGCCCTGCCCTGGTCGTTGGCGGCTCGCGCGAGCACGAAGAGCAGGTCGGATAGACGGTTGATATAGTGCAGTGCAGCGGGGTTCACTGCTTCGGTGCCCGCCAGCGCTGTCATTGCCCGTTCCGCACGGCGTACACTCGCCCGTGCCACATGCAGGCGCGCCGCCGCTTCGCTTCCGCCGGGCAGCACAAAACTGGTCAGCGGTTCGAGGCTCTCGTTCGCGGCATCGATGGCCCGTTCCAGCCATTCGACCTGCCCCGCCACGATGCGCAGCACCATCTCGCCCGGTTCGAATCCTTCCCCGTCCAGCGCACCTTTCGGCGTCGCGAGATCAGCGCCGAGGTCGAACATGTCGTTCTGCACTTTCAGCAGGATGCTGGCGGCAGGGCTGTGGCCCGGCTGCGCCACCAGCGCGAGGCCGATTGCGCTGTTCGCTTCGTCGACCGCGCCGACTGCCTCGATCCGCGCGGCGTGCTTCGGGCTGCGGCTGCCATCGACCAGCCCGGTCGTGCCATCGTCGCCCGTGCGGGTGTAAATCTTGTTCAATTTGACCATTGCGGTGCGCCCGGGCCGGTCAGTTCGCCACCGCAAGCAGGATTGCGACCACGAGGATCGCCAGCCCCTGGTACTTGATCCGGTCGAACATCGCCTTGTTCTGCATCAGTTGCATCTCGGTCACCGTTTCCCCGGTATTGTTTTCCAGATCGACCTTGGTCGTCTTCAGGAAGGCGATGATCCCGCGCACCAGCGAAACCACGACCATGATCGCGAGCAGGATGATGGCGATGATGAGGATTGTCTTCATGGACCCGATATGGGCTCAGGCGCGCGAGATTCCAACCGGCCATTCGCCTTGTCGCAGCCGCTGCGCCCATGCGCGCCCGTCTTCCCCCGTCTTGCGATAGTCCGAGATCGCGGGCGACCCCCGTCGTTTCGCGAGCTTGCGCCCTTCGCAGTCGAGCAACAGCGCATGGTGATGCCATTGCGGCGCCGGCAGGCCGAGCAATGCCTGCAGCAAGCGGTGGACGTGGCTGGCATGGAACAGGTCCTTGCCCCGCGTCACCAGTGTAACGCCATCGGCCGCATCGTCGAGCGTGGCGGCGAGGTGATAGCTCGCCGGCAGATCCTTGCGCACCAGCACCACATCGCCGAATTCCTGTGGCGCCACTGCCTGTTCGCCAGCGATGGTATCCGTCCACGTTAGCTCGCCTGCCTCGGCCAGTGCACGGTCGAGATCGAGACGTAGCGCGGCGGGTTTCGACGGATCGAGCAGCCTGCCCTTGCAGGTACCGGGATAGATCGCGCCATCGGGGCCAATCCTTGGCGAAAGCTTCTCGATCTCCTTGCGCGTGCAGGTGCAGGGATAGAGCAGGCCACGGTCCAGCAGGTCACGCGCGACTGCCTCGTATCGGCCGATGCGGGTCGATTGCGCGGGCACTTCCTCCCATTCCAGCCCCAGCCATTCGAGGTCGCGGCGAAACTCGTCGGCCAGCTCGGGCTTGCTGCGCGGCCCGTCGATATCCTCGATCCGCAGCAGGAAACGCCCGCCCGCCTCTTTCGCCAGGTCGTGCGCGACGATGGCCGAATATGCATGGCCCCAATGCAAGGGCCCGTTCGGGCTAGGGGCAAAGCGGGTAACGATCATCTCTTGACTCGCTTAGTGCACAAAAGCCGCGACTCGCCCAAAAGCCCTGTGGATACCTGCTTTGTCACAGACTTGACGCTTTTGGAGGCAAGTGGTCCTTTCATCGCATCAGGGGAGGACACAAGAGCCCGTGTTCAAAGCCGATCTGATCGACCGCGCGGCCCAGTTCCGCAGCGCTGACGAAGACCCGACACGCAACCTGTCGGCCTGCCCGACGCTTGTGCTGAACGCGGACTATACTCCGCTCTCCTATTACCCGCTGTCGATCTGGCCGTGGCAGACGGCGATCAAGGCGATCTTCCTCGACCGGGTAGATGTCGTCGCGAGCTACGAGCGGGAGATTCACTCGCCCTCGCTCGACATGAAGCTGCCCAGCGTCATCGCGCTCAAGCAGTATGTGAAGACCAGCGAATTCCCCGCCTTCACGCGTTTCAACCTGTTCCTGCGCGATCGCTTCACCTGCCAATATTGTGGCAGCCCGAGCCACCTGACCTTCGACCATGTCGTCCCGCGCCGCCTCGGCGGGAAGACGACGTGGGAGAACATCATTACCGCCTGCGCGCCGTGCAACATGAAGAAGGGCGGGCGCACGCCCAAGCAAGCGGGGATGCGGCTGATGCTGGAGCCGATCCGGCCGACCAGCTGGCAGCTGCAGCAGCACGGGAAGAGCTTCCCGCCCAACTACCTGCACGAGACCTGGCGCGACTGGCTCTACTGGGACATCGAGCTGGAGGAGTGAGGCGGTTCGTCCTGCTATCTGCGCTCATGCTGGCCGCGTGCGCGGCAGACGTCCCTGATGATCGTCACTTGTCGGTTCAAGACGTGCAACCCCCGCCAGAAACGCGTTTCATGGACACAATCGAATCGACGATCGAGCTCCCGACGGGCGCGTATGCTCTGGACCGGTACACCCGCACTTACATGTTCGGCGAACGCAAGGTTCTAGCGATCTATACGACGCACGGCCAACCGGGCCGGGTATGGGTGAGCCGTCCGGCGGATTTCCCTGTGGTGTTCGACGGTGGCTGTTCGGTCGTGAATGTGGCGTGGGACCTCGAAACGCGATCCTTCCTGAGGGTTACGTGCAATGGGGATGCATGAGCGGCAACGAGCTTCTCTGAGGCATAAAGGTGCCTGGGTGAGGATGTTCGGCTGGATCATTGGGGCGGGTGCCGCATTACTGCTGGGCGCTTGTCAGGCACAGTGGGACCAACCTCGGCAAATGGACTTCCACGCCGACGCTTCTTTCAAAGGAATGGTCACCTGCCTATCGCAAGATTACGATTCGGCTTTCCCACGCTGGTTTCCAGCAAGGGCAGACAAAGATTCGAAGTCTTTTCAGACATATAACAATATGCTGATGACGGTGAGCAAAGCTGCTGACGGCTCGAGAGTTGAAATTTTCTCTTCTGACGAACTGACTAAAAGTCAACGAGCCTATATCGAGAAGTGCGAACGGATGGTTGCAGCGAGCTAGGTAACCGCCGCGCGTTCCTGAAAGCGCGGCTCCTGCCATTCGCCGTTGTCGAGCACTTCAGCGAGGTGGCGCGCCGACTCGGCAATATCTACGAACCTGAGATACGCGGGCGCGAAGCCCAGCCGCAGGATATCGGGATCGCGGAAGTCGCCGATCACGCCGCGCGCGATGAGCGCTTGCGATAGTGCATAGGCGTTTTCATGTTGGAAGCTCAGCTGGCTACCGCGTGCAACCGGGTCGCGCGGGCTGACGAGGTTCAAATCCCAGCCGTTCGTCCTGAGCTTGTCGAAGGACGAGCCTTGCGCGTCCGTTCGCGGTTCGACAGCCTCACCACGAACGGATGAGACCAAACAATCCAAGAAAAACCCGCTCAGTGCGCGCGACTTCGCGACCAGCGCGTCCACCCCGATCTCTGCGATCAGCTCTACACCGCTCTCAAGCGCCGCCATCGCCAGCACCGGCGGCGTTCCCGCTAGCAGGCGTTTAACGCCCTGCGCAGGCTCGTACTCGTCGGAGAAGGCGAAGGGTTGCGCGTGGCCCATCCACCCGGTCAGCGGTTGGGAGAAATTGTCGTGATGCCGTTCGGCGACGAAGGCATAGGCGGGCGCGCCGGGGCCACCGTTGAGGTACTTGTAGCCACAGCCGACCGCGAGATCGGCACCTGCGCCATTGAGGTTTACCGGCACCGCGCCACCCGAATGCGACAGGTCCCACAGCACGATCGCACCGACATCATGCGCGGCCTTGGTCAGCGCCGTCATGTCGAACATTTCGCCGGTCTTGTAATGGACATGCGTCAGCAACAGCAGGGCGACGGACTCGTCCAGCGCGTCGATCATCGCTTCGCGGTTGGCCAGCCGCTGCGCGACGCGCGCGTCGCCCTGGATCATGTAGAGGTCGGTCGGGAAATTGCCCGGCTCGCTCAGCACCACGTTCCGCCCCGGGTTCAGCGACAGCGCGGCACCGATCAGCTTGGCGAGGTTCACCGAGACCGAATCGCACGCGATCACCTCATGCGCCTGCGCACCGATCAGCGGCGCGATCTTCGCACCCACGCGCTGCGGCATCCCGATCCAGTCTGCATCGTTCCACGAACGGATCAGCCCCTCGCCCCATTCGCCGTCGACCACCCGGTGCAGGCGTTCGCGCGTCGCCTTGGGCAGCGGCCCCAACGAATTGCCATCGAGATAGATCACCCCATCGGGCAGGTCGAACCGGTCGCGGAAATGCGCGATGGCATCGGCAGCATCGAGTTCGCGCGCGCGGTCCATCATGGCATCAGTCACGCGGCAGTTCCCGCAGCACCGCGCGGCACAGGCCCGCATCGCCTCCGCCGACTTTCAGTGGCAGCGCGATCAGCTCGTAATGCCCTGCGGGTACATCATCGAGAACCAACCCTTCGAGGATGCGCATGTCGTGTTTCAGCACCGCCTTGTGCGCGTCCATCGTCTTCGATTCCTGCGGGTCGACCGATGGCGCATCGGTGCCGATCAGCTTCACGCCGTGCGCGGAAAGCCATTCGATCGTCTCGGGCGCGATCGGCAGCCAATCGCTGCGCCATTCGTCGTGCGGGAAGGCATCCCAGGTGCGGAACAGCACGCGGTTGGCATAGTCGAGCGTGGGCAGGTCCCCGATGTCGATACTGCCTTCGACCTCGCGCGCATCAACCACCACGCACTCGCCAAGGTAAGGCTGCAGGCTCATGTTCGCCGCATCGAGGCCATCGGTAGCATAATGCAACGGCGCATCGGCATGCGTGCCCGAATGCGTGCTCATCGTCATCCGCCCGACATTGACGGGCGAGCCTTCGTCCATCCGCCACGTCCGCTCCAACGCAAACCCGGTGTCGCCGGGCCAGACCGGCAATTCGGGTCGCAATACCTGCGAGATATCCCAGATGCGGCGCGCCATTACAGGACTGTCCGCACCGAAAGCAGTTCGGGGAAGAAGACTTCCTTCAGCACGCCTTCGAGGTAGCCGACCCCGGCGGTGCCGCCGGTGCCACGCTTGAAGCCGATGATCCGCTCAACCGTCTTCAGGTGGCCGAACCGCCAGCGCTGGAAATGGTATTCCAGATCGACCAGCTTTTCGGCCAGCTCGTACAGATCCCAGTGTTCGTGCGGGTTACGATAGATTTCGACCCACGCGGCTTCCACCGCCTCGGACTTGTCCCAGGGCTCCCCATGCTCGCGGTCCAGCACTGTTCCGGGTATTGCGAAGCCGCGCGCGGCAAGCAGCCGCACGGTTTCGTCATACAGGCTTGGCCGCGCCAGTTCGGCGCGAACTTCGGGCACGGCCTCATGCATCGTCACCATGTCGGGCTTTCGCCCGCCGAGGATGAATTCCATCAACCGGTACTGCGCCGACTGGAAGCCGCTGGAGGTGCCCAGATGCGGGCGGACCAGCGAATAATCGTGCGGCGTCATCGTGCTCAGCACGTTCCAGCTCTGGATCAGCTGTTCCTGCGCGCGCGCCACCCGGGCGAGCATCTTGAACGCAGGCCGCAGCCGGTCGTCCCTGATGGCCTCGCGCGCGGCGTCCAGCTCATGCAGGCACAGCTTGAGCCACAGCTCGCTCGCCTGGTGGACAATGATGAACAGCATCTCGTCATGCGCATCAGAACAGGGATGCTGCGCGGCAAGAATGCGGTCGAGATCGAGATATGATGCGTAGGTTACATCGCCAGCCATGAAGGCGCTCTAGCGCCCTGCACGGCTGACGCAAAGCGCACTAGCAATCGACCACCGCCACTTCGGGGTGGTGCTTGCACAGATAGTTCTTCACGATCTTGAGGTTGCGCGAGTTCGAACGGAAGGCGAAGTCGAATGCATCGCCGACTACGGGCACGAAGCCGATCACCCCGTCGAAGGCGACATTCCCGACCATCCGCATCATGTGCCAGGTCGGCATGTTGAGGTTGCGCGCTTCCCACACGATGTAGGTGCCCATCGCCACGCCGAAAATATCGCCGATCACCGGCACCAGGCCGATCACGGCATCCATCCCGATGGGATAATTGATCCCCGGAATGGTCATGCTGCGTTCGGTCAGTTGCTCCATCATCTGGATCCGCCGATAGACCGATGCGGGGTCCTTCCCGCTCGGAACTTCGACGCCCATCATGTTCATCGTACCGGAATCGCCCATTGGTTCAGTCCCCGTTTCACCATGCCTCTACCCCAGCCAACGCATAAAGCGGGTGACGGGCCCACGGATTTTCGGAAAATCCTTCCAGCCCGCTGCGCACCAGCGACCAGCGAACCGGCGCGCCAAGGGGAATATAAACCTCTTGTGCCAGCAGCGCACCCTCTGCCTCGACCAGCAGGTTGGCCGCCTCTTCCGCGCCGCCTGCCCGCAACGATTCGGTCACCAGCGCATCCGCATCGGGCGCGCATGGCCCCGGCACGAGAGCGCAGTTGAACTGGTTGAGGAACCAGCGCGCGCTGGGATAGCGGGCCATCCTGTCGATCATGACCAGGTCCGCGCCCTGCCGGAAGCGAACCCGCCGCAGCTCGACGCCAATCGTCGCGAAATCGAGCGACAGCGCGCTGACAAGACGATCGGACCCGGGCCCGGCGGGCAACCATATCCTCACCCTCGCGTTCTGCCCCGTCGAACGGCTCCAGGAGGTTACGCGGGCCCGCGCCTGTGCCCGCCGGTCATTCAGCGACAGGCTCGGCCAGCGTTCCCCGCGCTGTCCGTTGTCGCCGGGGAGGTCCGAGGGAACGATGCGCGCCGATGGCTGCCAGCCGGACAGCCTGAATTGTTCGACGAGGGCGATACGATCAATCGCCATCGACAGCGCTTCGCGGTTCTCTGTCTCCGCCAGGAAACCCTGTTCGTTGGTTACGATCATGCCGAACAGGCCAATCGCGGGATCGACCCGGATCGTGCCGCGCGATAGCGGGCCGGTGTCGGCCAGCGGCAGGGTGAAGATCGATCCGTCGAGCAGCGCCGCCGCTTCGCCGGCGGAGAAGGCTGCATTGGCCTCCTCCCCGGGAAGCGCACGCAGGCGAAGCCGCTGGTCACCGCGGTCGCCCTGAATTTCGGGCAGGCCGATCGTTTCGGGTGCGACGGGCTGCAGGATTGCCGTATCCCCGTCGCGCTCCAGCACCATCGGCCCGATCGATTCACCATCGCGCGTGATCGCCAGTTCGGGCTGCGCGAGCAGGTGAAGGAATTCGGGCATCGCGCCCGTCAGCCGGATCTCGATGACCCGGTTCGTCATCGCCCTGATCTCTTCCACCTTGCGCAGATCGAGGCCCAGCGATGTACCCCTGAGAGCGGCGATGGACTGGACGAGGCTGGCTCGCGCATCTTCGGCGGTCAGCGGTTCGCCATCGGGCCAGTTGAGCTGGCGCAGTCGAAAGATGAAGCTGCGCCCATCCTCTGTGACGATCCAGCTTTCGCCCAAGGCAGGAACGACCTCCCCTTCGGCGTTCAGCGCGACAATGCCCGAGCTTGTCGCGTCCCGAACCAGCTGTGCACCGGCGGAGAGCCGCAGGCCGTCCTCGAAAATCGAATCGGGTTCGCCGATGATGACCACCGCAAGGCCATCATCGTCATTGCCGCCGCTGCACGACCCGAGCACGGGGGCGAGTGCGATCGCGAGCAACGCGGCAAGGAAGCGATGGGCCTTCACAGGGACAGGCCCTAGCAGGCAAGCGCGCGCTGGTCAGCGCGGTAATGATCAGATTTTGCGAAGCGAGCTGTCGCGGGTCTGGAAAGCGGAACTGGGCGCGATGGTCGACGGGCGCACGTAGCGCGGCGTCTTTTCGCCCGGTGCAGTCGGTTCACGCACTTTCTTCGAATCGATTTCGTTGTCGAACACGATGCCGAAGCGATCGTCCTGCGTCCACGCGACCGAACCCTTGATCCGGCCAATATTGCGCAGCTCGATACCCACGCGCGTACCGCGCTCTACCGCCAGCGGCGCCTCTGCCATCATGCCGCCGTCCGACAGGTTGCGGACTTTCACGCGAACGGGCTCGCCACCTTCGGCAAGGGTCAGGTCAGCGGACAGGAAAAGGCTGTCGCGCTTCAGCGATCGGGTGTCGATGGCATTCATGAAGCGTAGGTAACCTTCAGCTCTCTAGCGGTTGAACTCGATTGAACCTTCATACGGTTCGCAGGGGTTCTAACCCGCAACAGGCTAAAGAAGTTTAAACGCCGCTTTACCGCGTTTCCCCCAAGCGGCTTGGGGACTTAGTCGTTGCGCGACACTTTTTCGCGGCGTTCGTGCGCTTCCTGCGCTTCCACCGTCATCGTCGCAACCGGGCGCGCGATCAGGCGCTGCAGGCCGATCGGATCGCCGCTGACCTCGCAATAGCCGTATTCGCCTTCGTCGATTCGCCGCAGGGCCGACTCGATTTTGGAGATTAGCTTGCGCTGGCGATCGCGCGTGCGCAGTTCGATCCCCCAGTCGGTCTCGCTCGATGCGCGGTCGGTCAGGTCGGGCTCGCGCAAGGGGGCATCGGCCAGGTTTTGCAGCGTGCCGCCCGCTTCGGTATGGAGCGAACGCTTCCATTCGATCAACAGCTTGCGGAAGAACTGCTGCTGCCGGTCGTTCATGTACTCTTCGTCGTCGTGCGGCGTATAGTCCGCCGGCAAGGCCTTGTCCGCCCGGGCAAGAATTTCACTGTCGCTGAGCGCCTTGGCGGCCATCGCGTCCTCTACCTCTTCGGTCCCACCCTGCAAGCGCGTCCCCCATGTCGTAAGGTTACGCAACTCGCGGCGGCTCTTAGCAGGCATAACAATGCGAACAAGCGCTTATCCCCGCTTGTGCCGCGATCTGGGGAGAAATGAATGAATACACGCCGAACGAACGGTGCTTCGGGGGCAGCAGGGCGCCACCGCGCGCAAAGAAATCGCCGCCGCCTTTAACGGCCTGTTTACCATAAGCGGCAAGAACCGGGTTTGCGGGCAGCGACCCGCTTGAAAGGGGACGAAGACTTAAGGGGGTTTATCATGCGACTGACTGCAATCGAGACGACCAATGCCCAACCGGCGGCCAATGACAGTGCCGACCTTGCTATTGCCCACCTGATCGGCGCCGCGTCGGAAGGCGATGCCCAGGCATGCTACGAACTGGGCGTAATCTGGTCGACCGGCAGCCACGGGGTCGATTGCGACCTGATCGAAGCACACCAGTGGTTCAACCTCGCCGCCGCGCAGGGCCACCAGGAAGCCGCCTGGTGCCGCACCGACATTTCCGATGAAATGACCGCGCGCGAAATCGCCGAAGCGCAGCGCCGTGCGCGCCAGTGGCTCGGCGAACAGCGCAAGAGCGCCTGATCTCTCTCTAACCCGATTTCCTGAACGGCGTGCGCGCCTGAAGGAAGTTCTGTTCGGCCGCGATGCCCTGGCGCTCGCGTTCGAGAAACTCGGCGACCGCCTCTCGCAGGCCCGGATCGGCGATATAGTGCGCCGAGTATGTCTGCACCGGCGCATATCCCCTCGCGAGCTTGTGCCCGCCCTGCGCCCCTGCCTCCACCCGTGCGAGGCCGCGCTCGATCGCCGCGTCGATCGCCTGGTAATAGCATAGCTCGAAATGCAGGAAGGGGATGTCGACCAGGCAGCCCCAATAGCGTCCGAATAGCGTCGTCTCCCCGATCACGTTCATGGCGCCTGCCACTGGCTGGCCATCCTGGTAGGCGAAGATCAGCAGGATGTGCTCGCCCATCCGCTCGCCGAGCAGCGAGAAAGCTTCCCGCGTCAGGTAGGGCGTACCCCACTTGCGCGCGCCGGTGTCCTGATAGAAGTCCCAGAAGGTGTCCCATACATCCTCGGTCAGGTCTGAGCCGCTGAGGTGGCGAATTTCGACGGTCTCCTGTGCCTTGTCGCGCTCCTTGCGCAGGTTCTTGCGCTTGCGGCTGGCCAGCGTGCCGAGGAAGGCATCGAAATCGGCGTAGCCGTCATTCTCCCAGTGGAATTGTAGATCGCTGCGGATCAGCCACCCGGCACGCTCGAACATCGGGACCTGTGCCGACTCGACGAAGGTCGCGTGAGCGCCCGACAGCGCGTGTTCGTGGCACACCTGCTCGGCAGCGCGCAGCAGCGGTGCGGCGAAAGCCTCGTCCTCGAACAGCAGTCGCGGACCGCTTGCCGGGGTGAAAGGCGCGGCGATCTGCAGCTTGGGGTAATAGCGCCCGCCTGCGCGTTCGTAAGCTTCGGCCCAGCCTTGGTCGAACACGTATTCGCCGCGCGAATGCATCTTCAGGTAGCTCGGCATGGCCGCGTGGATCGCTCCGCCATCATCGGCAATCGTAATCGGCGCAGCCTGCCAACCGGTACCGGGGCCGACGCTGCCCGAATCCTCCATCGCAGAGAGAAACGCATGGCTGACGAAGGGATTATCGCCACCTGAAAGCCGATCCCAATCGGCCGCGTCGATCCCGGCGACTCCGCCGTGAATTCGCGCCGTCAGTTCGATATCAGCCATGCTCGCCCATATAGGGAGGCTCTTGCTGCCGCCGAAGCCTAGTGATGGGGACGAAGCGCGATCACCGCGTCAATCTCTACCGCCGCGCCGAGCGGCAGCGACGGCACGCCGACCGCTGCACGCGCATGGCGCCCGGCCTCGCCGAACACGTCGAACATCAGTTCCGAAGCGCCGTTCGCCACCTTGGGCTGGTCGGTAAAATCGCCCGTACAGTTGATGAAGGCGCCGAGTTTGACGATGCGCTCAACCCGGTCGAGCGGGATGCGCTTGGCCTCCAGCTGGGCGAGGATCATCAGCCCGCAGGCGCGCGCGGCAGCAATCCCTTCGTCCAGCGAGACGTCTTCACCCAGCCGTCCGGTGACTAGTTCGCCATCGATAAAGGGCAGCTGGCCAGAGACGTGGGCGACATCGCCATGCACCGCGACGGGCACATAGCTGGCAACCGGGGCCGCAGCTTCGGGAAGCTGGATCCCCATTTCATCGAGGCGGGCTCTTATCGTCATGCAGGTTCCTCCAGGCGTTGCAGTATCCACGGGAGTGCGTCGTCCCACCGGTCGATCCGGGCGTGCGCATCGCCAGCCTTCTCCCCGCAGGCGATATGCGGGGCAAGACCGGGCTCGCCACACAGGTGCAGACGCACTGTATCGGGCGCATGTTCGCGCGCCGAATTGTGATGCTGCGAGAGGTCGTCGATGAACAGCGAGCGGCTGGGCGAATATTCCTCGATAATTCGCGCGATGGCGGCGCCCTTCGGCCCCTGGTTGGTGTAGACCTTCGCATCGATCCCATAACGGGCAAGCTGGTCCGCACGATCCTGCTGCCGGTGGTCGAGCAGGTTGGTCAGGATCACCACATCGGCCTTTTCGGCCAGCTGGCCATAGGCCTCGACCGCGCCTTCGACCGGGTCCTGCCGGTCCATCTCGGTATCGAAGAAGGCGTTGAGCAGCCGCCAGATATCCTTCTGGTCGACCGCCTCGCCATCTTCACGCCGGGTAAGGGCGCGGGCGAAATCCGACTGGAAAGCGAAGTCTATCTCGTGCTCTTCGCCCAGCCAGTCGCGGAAATGCGAAACCATGCGCAGCAGCACTTCGTCGCAATCGGAGATGACCAATGGCCGCGCACTCATCGGGACAGCTCCCCATGGGCAGCGACGATCTTTTCCGGCGCGACGTTCAGCGCATCGGCTGCCAGCACGAGATCGGGCTCGTGTCCGGCCAGGAATTCGAGCACGGCAGCCTGCACGGCGCGCTCCTCGATCCCGTGCCGCAAGCGCTCCGGCGTCAGCCCGGTCAGCGACAGCAAGCGGTCGGCACGCTGCTCGTCCGTCAGGATCCATCCCAGCGCGCCCAGCGCCAGCGCCTCGGCATCCGAATGCCCCCCGGTCGAGGGCTCTGTTGAGTTGGTGGGCTCGGGCGTTGTCATACCGGGGGCTGCTGGCCTATTCGTAAGGGAGGTCAAATCTGGGGCGGGGCGTGGCAAAACGTATCCTTGTTGTCGAGGACAACGATCTCAACCGCAAATTGTTCTGCGACGTGCTGCGCGCAAAGGGGTACGAAGTACTCGGCTGCGCGGACGGCAATTCGATGATCGAATCCGCACATCGGTTCCGTCCCGACCTGGCGATCATGGACATCCAGCTGCCGCATGTTTCCGGGCTGGACCTGATTGCGCAGATGAAGGCGGATGCGCAGCTCGCCTCGGTTCCGGTGCTCGCCGTCACCGCCTACGCCGGGAAGGGGGACGAGGATCGTATCCGCGCCGCGGGGGCGGAAGATTACCTTGCCAAGCCCGTTTCCATCGGCCCGTTTTCGGCCAAGGTCATCGCGCTGCTCGGCGAATGAGGCTGCGCCCGAAAGCTTGACAAATACGGGGCGAACGCGCTTTGCCCCGCCGACTTCCAAGAGGATGTGAGAAAAGGATGCCCGCGATGGACCGTGCCGAGATCGACCGGCGAATCCGCGACCTGATCGCGCCGTTCAACAAGAACGGTGTCGAGATTACCGACGCGACCACCTTCCAGGGCGACCTCGAGTTCGATAGCCTGACCGTAATGGATTTCGTCGCCGCGATCGAGGACGAGTTCGACATCATCATCTCGATGAACCAGCAGGCCGAGATCGAGACCTACGGCCAGCTGGTCGACGCAGTGAAGAAGCTGGTCGAAGCCGCATGAGCGAAGGGATCGACCAGCCGGACGCGCCGGTAGTCCAGGAAGGCCGCGGCAAGGGCGATCTGTTCGCCAAGTTCGACGAACTGATCCAGATGCGCGAGGGCCTGCTCGCCAGCGGGGTGGAAGATCCGTTCAACCTCGTCATGGAAAAGGTGCTCTCCCCCACCCGTGCGATCTGCAACGGGCGCGAGACGATCCTGCTGGGCACCTACAACTACATGGGGATGACCTTCGACGACGATGTGATCGCCGCAGGCAAGGATGCGCTCGGCAATTTCGGCAGCGGCACCACCGGAAGCCGCGTGCTGAACGGGACGTATCAGGGCCACAAGGAATGCGAGGACGCGCTCAAGGAATTCTACGGAATGGACCACGCGATGGTCTTTTCCACCGGGTACCAGGCCAATCTCGGCATCATCTCCACCATCGCCGGCAAGGGCGATTATGTGGTGCTGGATATCGATAGCCACGCCTCGATCTACGATGGCTGCGCGATGGGTCGGGCCGAGATCGTCCCCTTCCGCCACAACGACATCGAAGCGCTCGAAAAGCGGTTGAAGCGCATTCCCGCCGATGCGGGCAAGCTGGTGGTGCTCGAAGGCGTCTATTCGATGCTCGGCGACATTGCGCCGCTCAAGGACATGGTTCGCATCTCCAAGGAAGCGGGCGCGATGGTGCTGGTCGACGAAGCGCATTCGATGGGCTTCATCGGCGAGAACGGTCGCGGAGTCGCAGAAGACCAGGGCGTGCTCGACGATGTCGATTTCGTGATCGGCACCTTTTCCAAGAGCGTCGGCACCGTCGGCGGCTTCTGCGTTTCCAACCATCCAGATTTCGAGATCCTGCGGCTGGTCTGCCGCCCCTACGTGTTCACCGCCAGCCTGCCGCCCAGCGTAGTCGCCACTGCCGCGACTTCGATCCGCAAGCTGATGCATGGCTCCAACAAGCGGGCGCATTTGTGGGAGAATTCGCGGCGGCTGCATGGTGGATTGAAGGATCTGGGCTTCCAGCTCGGGACCGACGAGCCGCAAAGTGCAATCATCGCGGTGATCATGCCCGACCTGACCAAGGGCGCGCAGATGTGGGAAGCGCTGCTGAAGGAAGGGCTTTACGTGAACCTCGCCCGCCCGCCCGCAACGCCGGCCAATATGACGCTGCTGCGCTGCTCGCTGTGCGCCGAACATAGCGACGAGGAGGTCGGCACGATCCTGCGAATGTTCGAACGCGCGGGCAAGGCGACCGGGATCATCTGATGCGAGTGGCGCCCGGTATTGCCTTCGCGCTTTGTACCGGGCTGATCGCCGCACCCGCCCACTCGGTGGTCGTCCGCCACGATGCCGACCCGGCACTGTACCGCGCTACCTCTGCCGACATTCCCGCCCTGGTCGACATGCCCGAGAGCGGACAGGGCGTCCTGATCGCTCCCGAATGGGTGCTCACCGTCGCGCACACCGTTGTCTGGCGCACCGACGATCTTGCAAGCGTGACCATCGGCGGGCGCGAAAGAGCGGTAGCGCAAGTCATCGTCCACCCAGACTACGCCGAGCCGCCTGGCCCCGCTCCCGACGGATCGATCAAGCCGATCATGGACGGGTCCTTCGCCATGCGCGACATCGCGCTGGTCCGGCTGCGCGAGCCGGTTACCGATATTGCGCCCGTCCAGCTGTTCGAGGGGCCGATAGAGGAAGGCGACATCCTCACGCTGTTCGGCAAGGGCCAGGGCGGCACGGGGCTGACCGGTGCGCTCTCCATCTATCCGCAACGCGGAATCCTGCGGCGGGCGCGCAACGAGGTTGCCGAAGTCCTGCCAAACTGGATCGGCATCCGGTTCGATCGCGGGGCTGACGCGCTGCCCGACGAGGGATCGATCGGGCGCGGCGACAGTGGTGGCCCCTGGATGATCGATCAGGCGGGCGAGATGCGTGTCGTGGCGCTCGGCTCATGGAGCTACTGGGATGGTGCACCGGAAGATTTTCGTGCCGGTGCCTATGGCCTGACCACGTATCACACGCGAGTGGCCGCCTATCGGGACTGGATCGAGGCCACCATCGCCGGGGCCTGACCGTCGGAACGCACATCCTCCTGCACCGTCTGATGAGGTGAAGGAGAATATCGCAATGACGACCACCAACAGTGCAAGTGCAAGGTACGATGGCTTCGGCAAGGACGGCAAAGGCCATGTCTCGACCGAATCCGGCGCGCTCGACAACCAGCCTTATGGTTTCAACACCAGGTTCGAGGATGCGCCCGGGACCAATCCCGAAGAGCTGATCGGTGCTGCGCACGCCAGTTGCTTTACCATGGCGCTTGCCTTCCAGTTGGCCGACAAGGGCCATTTGGACGGTACTATCGAAACGACCTGCGTCGTCTCGCTGGACAAGGACGGAGACGGCTTCAAGGTCAGCAAGTCCGCGCTTTCGGTGACGGGCGGTGGCGGCGGACTGGACAAGGCGACATTCGAAGAATGTGCGCAGACCGCGAAAGAGAACTGCCCGCTCTCCAAGCTGCTCGACACCGAGATCACGCTGGAGACCGAGTTCACCGGATAACGGCGCGCGGCGGCTTTCCGGCTACAGGTCTTCCAATGTGGCGTTGGCGCAGGGGTCGTTCGCATCGCTTGCGTCATCGCCGTGGCCCAGCTGCGTGATGACCAGGAAACCGCCCACCACCAGCACCACGAACAGCGTGGTCAGCGGCACCAGGTACTTGTCGATGAAGGTCTTGATCGGCGCACCAAACAGGCGGAACAGGATGCCTACCGTCATGAAGATTAGCCCACGTCCCGCAATGCTGGCAATCAGGAAGGTGGCAAGGTTCATGCTGACGAAGCCTGCCGTGATGGTCATCAGCTTGTAGGGAATCGGCGTGCTCGCGGTGGTGAACACCGCCCAGCCGCCATTCGCGTTCACGGTGCAGGCGGCCCACGGGAAGATCTCCGCATATCCCAGGGTCGAGACCAGCCAAAGGCCGATGCTTTCATACAGCAGCGCGCCGATCGCGTAGCCGAGCATCCCGCCCAGCACCGAAGCGGCGGTGGCGATCAGGGCGAAGCGGACCGCCTTCTTCGGTTCGGCCAGGCACATAAGGCCCAGCAAGGGGTGCGGCGGGATCGGGAAGAAGCTCGATTCGACGAAGGCAAACAGCGCCAGCCACCACTGCGCGTGCGGGTGCGCCGCCTTCTGCATGGTCCATTCGTACAATCCGCGCAGCATGGCGACCCTTCGATCCGTTGAGTTTGCGCGGCTTAGGCGAGCAATCGAACCCGTGCAAGCAGATCGCGCCTACCCTATTTTACCTATCTGGTTATTTTATGGTTGACATCGCGACGCTCTTTGGTTAGACAACAGGAACATCGCGATGGTGCGAACGGCCCGCAGCGGCCTCGCTCTCGCAGCCCACGCCAAACTTCGGGGCGCTTCCTGCATGACCAGTACCACACGCACTTCGCCCCCGAAGCGGGCGAAGCGCAAGAACGTGCGCTTTACCGAGGCGCAGAAGGCAGCCGAGGGCGAAGGCCCGGTCAACAAGCACTGGCGGACCTATTTCCTCCAGGAACTCGCCGCGACGTCCAACGTCACCGCGTCGGCCAAAAAAGCAGGTGTCTCGGCCAGCCGCGCCTACAAGACGCGGCGCGAGCATGAGGACTTTGCGCTCGCTTGGCGGACCGCGCTTTACGAAGGCTACGAGCATCTCGAAATGGAAGTGCTCGCCAGCCTGCGCGGACACGACCCGGACCGCAAGCTGGACATTGCCAACGCCATCCGGCTGCTGGGCGCGCATCGCGAGACAATCGCGGCAGAGCGGGCGCGTCGCGAAGGGCAGGACGAAGCGGCAGTCTTCGCCGCGCTCGACCGCAAGCTCGCGACGATCCGTTCGCGGCTTGCAAAGGCCGAGAGCCAGCATGACAGCTGAGCTGCTGGGCGATCTCCTGCAGCTCGAACCCGACGCTCTGTTCGACTGGCATAAATCGCTCACTCGTAGAGAGTCGCTTGCGCTTGCCTATCACTGGCCCCGCTGGGCGCGGGTGGAACAGCTCGCCCCGCCGGGCGACTGGCACACATGGCTGATCTGCGCGGGGCGCGGTTTCGGCAAGACCCGCGCGGGCGCAGAATGGGTGCGCGCGGTGGCACAGGCAGACCGCGAGGCGCGGATCGCGCTGGTCGGGGCCTCCCTGGCCGAGGTTCGCGCCGTGATGATCGAGGGCGAGAGCGGCGTCCTGTCGGTGTGCTCGCCATCGTTGCGCCCTTTGTGGGAGCCGAGCCTGCGACGACTGACCTGGGGGAATGGGGCGCAGGCGTTCTGTTACTCCGCCGCCGAACCGGAGAATCTCCGGGGCCCGGAACATGGTTACGCATGGTGCGACGAGATCGCCAAATGGGATAGCGCAGGCGAACGGGCGGTCACCGCGTGGGACAACCTGCTGATGGGCCTGCGGCTGGGCGAGTGCCCGCGCGCGCTGGCCACCACTACGCCGCGTGCCGTCCCGCTGGTCAAGCGCCTTCTGGCAGAGGGGCAGGCCGGGGAAGCCGTGGTCACGCATGGGACGACGTGGGATAATCTGGGAAACCTCCCCACCCGCTTCGTCAACCGGATGCGCCGCCAGTTCGCCCGCACCACACTAGGTCGGCAGGAGCTGGAGGGCGAATTGCTGAGCGATATCGAGGGCGCGCTATGGAGCCGCGCCAGACTGGAGGCGTGCCGTGTGTCGAAACCTGCGGGCGAGCCTGTCCGGGTTGTCGTGGGCGTCGATCCACCCGCCAGCGCACAGGGGGATGCCTGCGGGATCGTGGTGTGCGGGGTCGACGAGGAGGGTGTGGCGAGGGTGCTTGCCGATGCGTCAATCGAACGCGCCTCGCCCGAGGCATGGGCCCGCGCCGTCGCCCGCGCTGCCGGGCAATGGAAAGCGGACCGGGTTGTGGCCGAAGCTAACCAGGGCGGCGCGATGGTCGAAAGCGTGCTGCGCGCAGGCGAAGTGTCGCTGCCGGTCAAGCTGGTCCATGCCAGCCGCGGCAAGGTCGCCCGCGCCGAGCCGGTCGCGGCTCTGTACGAGGCAGGCCGCGTGCGCCACGCCGGGCTGTTCGCGAAGCTGGAGGACCAGCTGTGCGGGCTAATCGTCGGCGGCGGTTACGAAGGACCGGGCCGCTCGCCCGACCGGGCAGATGCGCTGGTCTGGGCACTGACCGAACTGATGCTTGGAAAGAGCGGGAGGCCCGGTATCAAAGCTCTTTAGAACCTATCATACGCATTTTGCGAGCAGGCTGCGCTGGAGATCTGTCAAGGGTCCATGCGCACGAACTGCAACGATTGTCGGTTTCAAATATCCTTGGATGACCGCAACGTTTGTCCCATCGTCCGCACGATAACCGCCAGCGTCGGGGCCGCCTACTCGCCCTGAGGCGATGGCATAAAATCTTACACCTGGAAAATAGCTCTCAATTCCGGTCCGCTCGAAGCAACTCATGATCCGGCTCGCACTCCGGGGAGAGCTTTCCCGGTACACGACCGGCAGAGTGGAAACCGGCTCGCCGACTGAGTCGCATGAAGCCAGCCCGGCCAATGCAAACAAGACCATAGCAAACGAGCGATCCATTTCCGAACGCTACCCAGTCCAACTCGCTGCCTCAATCCCGAAGATCTGAAAGGCATTCCATGTCCTTCCTCAATACCATAACCTCCGCCTTCAAGGGCGGGGGGGGCGCCCGTGTGCCTATTGCGCGCGGGTTTGCCTCGCCCTGGGCGCATGCCTTCGAGATGCGCGGGGCATCTGCGCCGCCCTTCGATTATGCGACCAGCCTGCAGGCCGGCTACGCCTCCAACCCCGTTGCCCAGCGCGCGGTGCGGATCGTGGCCGAGGGGGTGGGTGCTGCGCCCATCCAGACGGACGCGGAGGACCTTCTCGCGCTCGTAACCGCACCTTCCGCAGGACAGTCGCTCGTCGAGACCATCGCCGCGCATCTGCTGCTGCACGGCAACGCCTTCGTGCAGGTGCTGAAAGACGGCAGCGGCAGGCCGGTCGAGCTGTTCGCACTGCGGCCCGAACGGGTGACGATCCGGCCCGGACCGATCGGTTGGCCCGAAGCCTTCGCCTATCACCTCGGCGCGCAGACCCACGTCATTCCGCTGGAGGACGAGGACGGCTGGCCCGAACTGATCCACCTCAAATGCCTCAACCCCGGCGACGATCACTATGGCGCGGGGGCCTTGAGCGCCGCCGCGCAGGCCATCGCGATCCACAACGCGGCGAGCCGGTGGAACCACGCGCTGTTGGAAAACGCCGCGCGGCCTTCGGGCGCGCTGGTCTATGCTCCGGGCGACGGGCAGGGGCTGACCACCGACCAGTTCGAGCGGTTGAAGGCAGAGCTTGCCAACGCCTTCCAGGGCAACGGCAATGCAGGGCGGCCCATGCTGCTCGAAGGGGGCTTAAGCTGGCAGAGCATGGCCCTGAGCCCTGCCGACATGGACTTCGCGACGCTGAAAGCGGCGGCGGCGCGCGACATCGCGCTCGCCTTCGGTGTACCGCCGATGCTGCTCGGCCTGCCGGGCGACAACACCTACTCCAATTACCGCGAGGCGAACCGCGCGCTGTGGCGGCTCACGCTGCTGCCGCTGGCGGACAAGATCTTCGCCGGGATCGCAGCGGGCCTCGCTCCGTGGTTCGCGGAAGCGCGGATCGCGGTCGATCTCGACCGTGTGCCCGCGCTGTCCGAAGATCGCGAGCGGCTGTGGAAGCAGGTCAGCGAGGCCGACTTCCTGACCGACGAGGAACGCCGCGCGATGCTGGGGCTAGAACGGCCATAAGGGGGGCGGTTCGCCTCGCCCCTTCACGAGGTCGGACCGGCATCGATCTTCGACGAAGTCGTAGACCTTCCCTGCATCGAGGCAGCTGTCTGCAGCGAACCAGCGCTCCAGACGAGATAGACAAAATACGAGGCGAACAACGCCACAACGATGAGGATCGTGAGCCAGCATCCCCTCGGCACACAGCCACGCTTTTTCTCATCCCGATCCGACATTTCCGATCCTTAGCAAGGTTTCCGCCATGACCAATGAAGACATGCTTGCCGCGCTGCTCGCACAGGCGCGGACCGAGGGTGCCGAACTCGTCACTCTGCGCGCCATCGCGGAGGAGGCGGGCGAGCTGGGTGCCAACCGTGCGCTGGTCCGCATCGGGCTTTCGGACGAGGCCGCCTCGGGCGATATCGACGAGCTGCGCGAGCTGCTGCAGGCCTGGCGCGATGCCAAGGCGAGCGCGTGGAAGGCCGCGATCGAGTGGCTGGCGCGCGGAGCCTGCGCGCTGCTGCTGCTCGGCATCGCGGTACGGCTGGGCGTGCCGGGACTGTTCAAGTGAGTGCGAACCCAACCGTTCGTCCTGAGCCTGTCGAAGGGCGAACGGATCAGCCAGTGCTGAGGATCGCAGGATATGCCGCCCTTTTCGGCATTCCGGACGCCGCCCGCGACACCATCCGACCCGGCGCCTTCACCGCCACGCTCGCGCGAAACAGCGACCCGCTCCCGCTCTACTGGCAGCACGATCCGCGCCAGCGGATCGGCACGGTCGAGCAGATTGGCGAGGATGCACGCGGCCTCCGCGTCGTCGCCCGGATCGATCGGCCCGCCAGCCGCGCCGCCGCATTGCTCGCGGCGCACGCCGTCAGCGGGCTCAGCTTCGGTTACCGAGCGCGGACCGCCGAGCACCGTCCCGAAGGGCGCGCGCTGATCGCCGTCGACCTGCTCGAAATCAGCCTCGTCACCCATCCCCTGCAACAGGGCGCACGGGTGCATCTGATCTCCCCCTGAATCCCTGCGAAAGCAGGGATCTCGTGCCTACAGCACCACGCCCTACCGGCCTGAGGCTCCTGCTTTCGCAGGAGCTCACGCTTTCCCTCCCCCAAGCAAGAAAGAGATGCCCCATGGATATTCAGACCCCCATTACCGAAACCCCTACCGCCGATCCGCTGGACGCCAGCTTCGATATCGTCGCCCGGCAGGACGCGCTGGAAGAAGATGTGGCGACGATCCGCACCGATCTCAACGAGGTGAAGGCCCGCGTCGACAAGATCGGCCGCGCGGCGCAGCGCCCCGCGCTGGGCTCGGGCGATAGCGCACCCGCCGAAGTGAAGGGCTTAGTCGACGGCTATCTGCGGCGTGGCGCGACACATGAGATCAAGTCGATCTCCGGCACCCAGCCGGGCGATGGTGGCTATGCGGTACCCCGCCAGATCGACGCGATGATCGCCCGCGAAGTGACCGCCATCAGCCCGATCCGCGCCATCGCGCAGGTCGTCCAGACCGGCAGCGCGGGCTATCGCAAGCTCATCACGACCGGCGGCACGGCGAGCGGCTGGGCGAGCGAGATCGGCGAGCGCGACGCAACCGACACGCCCACCTTCGCCGAGATCGCGCCGCCGAGCGGCGATCTCTATGCCAATCCCGCGGCCAGCCAGTCGATGCTCGACGATGCAGCCTTCGATCTCGAGAGCTGGCTCGCGAGCGAGATTGCGATGGAATTCGCCCGGGCAGAGGGCGCGGCCTTCGTCAATGGCAGCGGTACCAATCAGCCCAAGGGCTTCCTTCAGGCGACCACCTCCACGCTCGGCGATGGATCGCGCGCCTTCGGCTCGCTGCAATATATCGGTACCGGCAGCGCGACCGGCCTGGGCAGCGACCCCGACCTGACGCTGATCGATCTCGTCCATACGCTAAAGGCCGGGCACCGCCAGGGCGCGAGCTTCGTGATGAACTCCGCGACGCTGGCCGAGGTGCGCAAGCTCAAGACCAGCGACGGCGCCTTCCTGTGGCAGCCGGGTCTTGTCGAGGGGCAGCCCGATCGCCTGCTCGGCTACCCGGTGGTCGAGGCCGAGGACATGCCCGATATCGCGGCGGACGAATATCCGATCGCCTTCGGCAATTTCCGCCACGGCTACCTGATCGCCGAACGCAGCGCGACGCAGGTGCTGCGCGATCCCTTCAGCAACAAGCCCTTCGTCCACTTCTACGCTACCAAACGGATCGGCGGGCAGGTGCTCGACAGCGCAGCGATCAAGCTGCTGCGGATCGAAGCCTGACGCCGACGGGGTGCGGAGCCTTGGCTCCCGCGCCCCGCGCGCCCGCGCCGCCCCGCCATCTCCGGCTTTCCCCCTTGGCCGTTCGAGAACCCGGCGGCGCGGGCGCCTTCCCTTTGACCCATCAAGGAGACCGCCTCGATGCGCACCATCCTGGCCGGCGGCGATCTCTCGCCAGCGCTGGCAGAACTCAAGCACTGGCTCGGCATCACGCGAAGCGCAGACGATGCGCAGCTGACCGCGCTGATCGGCGCCGGGGTCGAGGCGTGCGAGCGCTTCACCGGCCTCACTCCGCTGGCCTCGACCATCGAGGAAGTCCGCGATGCGAGCCATGAATGGACGCGGCTGACGACCCGGTCCATCGCGCAGGTGGCAAACGTGGAATCGCTCGACAGCGAAGGTGCGCGATCCGCATTGGACGAGGACGAATACGACCTCCACCTGTCTGGCGACGGTTCGGCGCAGTTGCGCTTGCGGCGCGGGCCTTTCATCATTCGTGTCGTGCTGACGCTGGAGGCGGGGCTCGCACCCGATTGGGCCTCGCTCCCCGACGGCCTGCGCCACGGCATCCTGCGCTTCGCCGCCTTTCTCCATCGCGAGGGCGAGCAGGGCGCAGGCGAACCGCCCGCCGCCATTGCGGCACTGTGGCGACCCTGGCGTCAGGTGCGCCTCGCATGATCCGCGTCAAGATGCCCGCGCTCGACCGGCTTGCCCTCCTCCTGGAAAAGCGGGCGTTACGGCGCCTCGATCACCGCTCGATCACCGGACGAAGCGGCAGCGATCATTGGCGCTCGCCCGCGAAGCTCTGGCCGCATTTCGGAGATGACTGATGGAAACGCTGCTGCGCACCGCACTGCTCGATCATCTGCGGGCCGATGCCGAGTTGATGGCCGCCATCAATCTGGTCGACGAGGCCGAGATCGAGCGTGCTTCCACGCCGTGGCTGGCACTGGTCGCGTCCGCATCGATCGACTGGAGCACCAAAACGCATGCGGGCCGAGAGGTCCGCGTCGCGTTCGAACTGCGCCTGCACGGGGACGATCCGGCGACCGGCGGCGACATCGCCCACCAGGTCGATGCGCGGGTGCTCTCGCTACCGGCCCAGCAAGACGGTTTTCGCGTCGTCAACGCTACCTTCCTGCGCGGACGGGCCGAGCGCCGCGAGCGCAATGCCCGCGCGATCCTGCGCGAATACCGCTTTCGGATTCTACAAGCGCCCACCCTCTAACCCGTTCGGGCTGAGCCTGTCGAAGCCCCGTACTTCCTTCTTCCGCCGTCACAAAAGCAGGGCGACCCTTCGACAAGCTCAGGGTGAGCGGATGTTTTTGCAAAGGTATCGCTATGACAGCCCAAAAAGGCTCCGCCTTCCTTCTCAAGATCGGCGACGGTGCAACGCCGCCCGCCTACGAAACCGTCGCCGGCCTTCGCACCACGCAAATGTCGATCAATGGCGATAGCGTGGTGGTGACGCACAAGGGCTCCGGTGGATGGCGCGAGCTTCTCTCGGGCGCGGGCACCCGCTCCGTATCGGTCAGCGCAGGCGGGATATTTCTTGGTTCGGACGCCGAGGCACGGGTGCAGGCGCATGCGCTCGCCGGGACGATCGACGATTACGAATTGTCGTTCGAGGATGGCGCACGGCTGCGCGGGCGCTTCCTCGTCCAGCGGCTCGACTATTCGGGGGATTTCAACGGCGAGCGCAATTACACGATCCAGCTCGAAAGCTCGGGCGCGGTCGCTGCCGTATGAGTAACGCAAATGTCCTGAGAGGCGAGGCGTGCATCCGCATCGCGGGCGAGGTGCGCACGCTGCGCCCCAGCTTCACCGCGCTGGTTGCAGCAGAGGAAGAGCTCGGCCCGCTGTTCGCACTGGTCGAGCGGGCAGGCGGCGGCGAGCTGCGGCTGGCCGAAATCGCCACGCTGTTCTGGCACTGCCTCGATAGCCGTGAGGGCCTGACCCGCGATGCTGTCGGCGAAGCGGTGCTAGCCAACGGACTGGCTGCCAGCACCAAGCCGCTGCGCGCGCTGCTCGCGGCGATCCTGCAGGGTCGCTGAGGAGCCGATGAAAGACCTTGCCAGCGGCGTTCCTCCGCTCGCAGCCCTCGCCGCGCAGGCGCTCGGCTGGACGCCGGAGGCCTTCTGGCGCGCCACTCCCGCCGAACTCGCGACCGCACTGGGGCCGATCGCACCCGCCGCCGAGGGCATGGCCCGCAGCGACCTCGAAGCCCTGATGGAGCATGATCCCGATGCCTGATTTCGAAGCCGACCGGGTCGATCAACTGACGATCGACATACGGGCAAGCACGCAGGGTTTTTCCGATGATATCGCGCGCATGCGTCGCGACCTTGATGGTGAGCTTGTCTCGGGCTTTGCGCGGGCGGGAGACGTGCTGGAACGCGGGCTGCTCCGCGCCATCCGGCGCGGAAGCCTCGGCTTCGAAGACCTACAGGCTGCCGCGAGCAAGGCGATAGACCGGATCGCTGCGCAGGCGCTGAAACTCGGCCTTGGCCAGTTATTCGGGTCGAACAATCCGCTGGGCGGTATTGTCGGCACGCTGCTGGGCGGCGCCCTCGGCCTTCCCGGTCGAGCCACGGGCGGGTCGGTAAGTGCGCAACGCGGATACCTCGTCGGCGAGCGCGGGCCAGAGGTTTTCGTACCACCCGGCGACGGACGCATTCTGCCGCTTGGGCAGGGTGACACCGCGAAGCGCGTCGATGTCTCGATCCAGCTTGCCGCGCCCGCAGGCACATCCGCACCAGTCGCGCTCGAACGATCCAGCCGCCAGATCGCCGCCGCCGTCCATCGCGCCATGGAGAATTCGTGATGTCCTTCTGGCTCGCTTCGCGCCGTAACGGGCAGGAGTGCGATCATATCCAGCGGTTCGATCCGCGCTTCTGGACGGTCAATTTCCCGCGCCCGATGATGGCAAGCGTGGTGACCACCGCGCCGGACGCATTGCGGGTGGACTGCGAATTTCATCATGCGGGCGAACTGGCCGGGCTGATCTGGGATAGCGAGGACACGCTCGACCACCCGCTCCATGCCTACAAGACAGACCGCGACTATGCGCACACCGTGTTGTCGTTTCGCTGGCGTAGCGGCGGGGTCATCACGCTCGATGCGGTGAACGGGCCGACGCTCACCATCGAAGGGCGCGACGCCAGTGGCAATGCGCGCAGCTGGTATGTGAGGCTGTGGAACTATGCGGTCGGATCGCCCGAGGATGCGATCATCACGCTGCCGTTCTCCGCACTCGAAGGCGGCTTCACCCTGCCCGGAGAGGCAATCCATCCTTCGGCCATCGACCGGATGTTCATTTCGCTCGCCCCGCCCGGATACGTGCCGGGCAGCTTCGCCAAGCTGCCTGCTCGCGCCGACGGCTGGGTCGAGCTGAGCGATATGGCCTGCGACGGCGCGCGCGCGATGCTGACAATCGGCGACTGTATGCTGCCCGAGCATGGCGAGCATATCGCGACAGCCTATGACGATGCCTTCAACCAGACACCCGAGCGCATCCTGCGGCAGATCCGCCATCTCGGCTATCGCGGGCGGGTGATCCACTATGTCGGGATGAGCCACTTCTTCCGGCTCGTGACCGGCCAGGGCACCGATGCAGGCCGTCTTCTTGCCGATCCGGCGGGTACGCTGTGCGAACCGGCACGGGCCTGGCACGCAAGCTGGTTCGCGCACCTCGCCGCGGCCGGGTTCGAACCGATCGTGTCGCTGTCGTACGAATTGCTCGCGGATCATTGCCCGACCTCGTGGCAACAGCGTGCGCTCGACGGCAGCTACGCACGTACCGGCTGGGTTCCGCCTTCGGCACTGCTGACCCCCGCACGGCCCCAAGCCATGGCGTGGTTGCGCGCGGTCGCGGCGAATTTCGTTACGCTGGTGGAGGATGAGGACCTGCCCGTGCTGTTCCAAGACGGCGAGCCCTGGTGGTGGGTGCGCGCCGACGGGCATATTTGCATCTACGATCCAGCCGCCGTGCAGCTGTTCAACAGCGAAGGGATCATGACCGCGCTCCCCTCGCTAACCGCTACGCTCTACCCGCCGCATCACACCCTGCTCGACCGGGCAGGCCAATTGTTAGCGGATTCCACCGCAGCCCTCGCGCAATCCGTCCGCGATGCGGCGAACGGCCCTGCCGAAGTAATGCTGCTGGTGTTCACGCCCAGCGTGCTCGATCCTTCGATGCCCCACCAGAAGCGCGCCAACATGCCGGTCGGCTGGGCCTACCCCGCCTTCGATCGGTTGCAGGTCGAAGATTACGACTGGCTGGTGGCAGGCGCGACCTCCAATCGGCGGAGCGCCTACGCCACCGTCGATTCGCGGCTCGGCTATCCGGTCGATCGACAGGATTACCTCTCCGGCTTCGTGCTCTCGGCAGAGGATGCTGCGGACTTCTGGCCCCGGATCGATTCGGCCCTCGATGAAGCGAAGGAGCGCGGTGTGACCCGCCGCTTCGTGTGGGCGCTGCCTCAGGTTACGCGCGATGGATACACGCGCCTTGCGCCACCCACAGATAGCCAGACGGGAACCGATATGCAGGCTTTCGACGATCTCTCCTTCCCGCTTGCGCTCGGCCGCGATGCCAGCGCGAGCCCCGAATTCTCAACCTCGGTGCTGGTGACCGCATCGGGGCACGAGCGGCGCACGGCACAATGGACCGACGCCCGCCTGCGCTTCGATGTCGGCCCGGGCATCCGTTCCGAAACCGAACTCGCGACGCTGATCTCCTTTTTCCGCGCGCGGCACGGCCCCGCACGCGGCTTTCGCCTGGCCGATCCGTTCGACGAATCGTCCAATGGCGCGGCAGGCACGCCGGGCCCGCTCGACCAGCTGCTGGGAACGGGAGATGGCGAAGCCACCCGCTTTGCGCTGGTGAAACGCTATGGCGAAGAGCCGGAACCGCAGATCCGGCGGATCACCCGCCCGCGCGCTGGATCGGTCAGGGTCGCGGTGGATGGGGTGGAAACGGGTGCCTTCACACTCGATCCGCTGGGTGAGATCGTGCTCGACAATCCGCCTGCGCAAGGTGTCGAAGTGCATGCAGGCTTCCTGTTCGATGTGCCGGTCCGTTTCGCTGAAGACCGGCTTGCCATCAGCGCGGCGGGCTTCGCCGCAGGCCAGGCGCCAAGCGTACCGCTGGTCGAAATCCGGGAGGCGGCATGAGCGCGGACGTCCTCTCCACCGAGGCCTTTTTCTGGCGGATCGAGCGCCGCGACGGTGTAACGCTGGGCTTTACCAGCCACGACCGCGATCTGGCGCATGATGGGCTTCGCCTCCGGGCCGCGCCCGGCATTCGGCCTGCCGCACTGCGCCTAACTGCCGATATTACCGGCGACGACGCGCAGATGGATGGTGCGCTCACGCATGATGCGATTTCCGCGGGAGATCTGGAAGCGGGCCGGTTCGATGGCGCGGGTGTGATGGTCGGCACGATCGACTGGCAAACGGGGACGACGAAGGAGCTCTATTACGGCACGATCGGGGAGACGGAAGCTGTTGTCGACGGATTTGCGGCCCAGTTACGCTCGGTCAAAGCGGCGCTCGATTACGATCCCGTCCCACGCACGAGCCCCGGCTGTCGCGCACGGTTCTGCGCGCCGGGATGCAATCTTTCGCCATCGCGGTTCACACACGATCTGCCCGTCACTGCAATCGAACATCAGGCCAACGCGGTTACCTTTTCCGGTATTGCGCCAGCCGACTTCCTGTTCGGCGAACTTCGCTGGCTTGAAGGCGCGGCGGTCGGTTTACGACATTCGATTATCGGAGAGGACGGTGGCGATCTGGTGCTCGACGGGCCAATACCGGCCGGGGTGGAACCGGGCACGCGGGCGCTGCTGCGCGAAGGCTGCGACCGGACCATCGCGACCTGCGCCAGCCGCTTCGGAAATGTGCTGAACTTTCGCGGCGAGCCCTTCCTCCCGGGCAATGATCTCGTCGCGGGATATCCCTCGCGCAGCTGATGGCTCTCTCTCACGCGCTTGCCTGCGCAGCGCAACGGTTGGTGGGGACGCCCTTTCGCCTGCAGGGTCGCGACCCTGCGACCGGGCTCGATTGCATAGGTCTGGTCATCGCTAGCCTGCATTCGGTTGGCGTCGAGCTGGAACTTCCCGCCGATTACCGACCCCGCCGTCGCAGTTTCACCATCCCGACCTTGTCTCTGCATGCAGCCGGATTGATCCAATGCACCGGAATGCGCGCAGCTGGCGATATCCTGCTCGTCCGGAGCGGCCCTGTCCAAGTCCATCTCGCCATCGCGCTTCCCGATAATCGTATCGTCCACGCGCACGCCGGCCTTGGCCGGGTCGTGAGCAGCACCTTCCCTGCCGAGTGGGCAATCATACACGCCTGGCGTCTCGCCCCTGATGGAGAACCATAATGGCTACGCTAATTCTCTCTGCAGTAGGCACGGCAGTGGCGGGACCCATCGGTGGCGCAATTGGCGCGCTTGCCGGACGCGCAATCGACACATCGGTTATCGGCAAGCCGGAGCGCGAAGGACCGCGGCTGACTGAGCTGGCGGTAACCACGTCCAGCTATGGCCAGCCGGTCCCGCGAATCTACGGCACGGTGCGCGCGCCCGGGACAATTATCTGGGCAACCGAACTCGCCGAGAGCAGCCAGACGACCAGCGGCAAGGGCCAGCCGACCACCACCAGCTACAGCTATTCCAGCTCCTTCGCGGTGGCACTGTCGAGCCGCCCGGTTTCAGCGCTGGGTCGCATATGGGCCGACGGCGCCCTGCTGCGCGGAACCGCGGGCGATCTCAAGGTCGGCGGCACCATGCGCCTGCATCATGGGTTTGGCGACGAGGTGGCCGATCCGTTGATCGAGGCAGACAAGGGAGCCCATGCCTGCGCCTTTCGCTCGCTCGCCTATGTCGTGTTCGAAGACCTCCAGCTCGCCAGTTTCGGCAATCGCATCCCCGCGCTCAGTTTTGAGGTGATCGCATCCGACGGCGCGCTGGACCTGGTCGACCTGCTGGATGAAACCGATTTCACACCGGTCGCCTCCGTGCCCCTGCCCGGGCTGGCTGGCTATGCCGATCATGGCGGCTCCCGCGCCGATCTGGTCGCATCGGTGGCGCGCGTTTATCCGCTGGTCGTCACTTCGGATGCCGATGGCCTGTCGGTGCAAACGGTAGAGGTCACGTCGACCAGCCTGCTTCCCGCACCGGTTACCGGACGTTCGGATGGCGACGCGAGTGCGCAACCGCTGGTGCGCCGGGGTGCGACTGATCTCAGGGCTCCCTCGGCCCTGCGTTATTACGATGCGGCGCGCGATTTCCTTCCATCGGTCCAGCAGGCACCCGGCGCCGGCGGCAGCGAGAGCGAAGTGGTGGAATTCGCAGGCGTCTTCGATGCCGCGGCGGCGCAAGCGCGCATAGCCGCCATGCGCCACCGCGCGCTCACCACTCGCGAAACTCTGGCCTATCGTATCGCGGAGCCGACCGCCCATACGGCGCCGGGGCGCTGCGTGACGCGCGAGGGCGATCTGCGGCAATGGCTGGTCCGCAGTTCGGAATGGCATTCCGACGGGGTCGATCTGCATCTTGAGCGGATCGTCGACAATGCTGCCAGCGCCGCGATTGCCGATCCCGGCGTAGTGGTGCCGCCGATCGACGAACGACCGGGCGAACTTCGGCTGCGTTATTTCGAGCTTCCGTGGGACGGCCTTGGGGCGAGCAATGTGCCACAACGCTTTGCCGCCGCCAGTCTCGCAGGGGCGCGAACCGCCATCCCCCTGCTGCGGATCGAGAATGAGTCGCTGTTGCCGACCGGCGTTTCGGCGCGCGGCAATGCCATCCAGGGTGAAAGCCTGACTGCATTGCCCGGCTCCCCGGCAATGCTGTTCGAGGCTCTCGCCACCCTCGATGTCGCCCTCAGCTCGTCCAGCGAGCAGTTGCAATCGGTTGAGGGACTGGCTCTGCTCAATGGCGCAAACCGCCTGCTGCTGGGCGAGGAAATCCTGCAGTTTCGCCATGCCACGCCTTTGGGAGGGGGCCAGTGGCGGCTGGCGGGCCTGCTCCGGGGGCGTGGCGGGACCGAGCATCATGCGGCCGCCGGGCATCCCGCCGGCACGGCGGCGGTGATCCTCGATGAGCACCTCACACCGCTCGGAGCGACGAGCTACCTCGAGATCGGCGCCGATAGCGGCCTTGGTGACAGCGACCCTGTGTACGCTACGCTGGCTTCGGCAGGCTCCACCTTGCAGCCTCTCGCGCCGGTGCACCCCCGCCTTACCCGGACTGCGTCCGGTGACCCGGAGTGGCGATGGATTCGGCGGGCACGCGGTGCGTGGCACTGGTTCGACGGAATCGATGCGCCGCTGGTCGAAGAACGCGAAATCTATCGCGTTGGCTTCGGCCCGGTCGATGCGCCTGTCTCACATTGGGACGTGAACGAGCCCTGTTTCACGCTTCCACAGGCCGACTGGGCCTCCCTCTCCGCCGGGCATCCGACCGCCCAATTATGGGTGCGCCAGGTGGGTAGTCATTCCGTCTCGTGCGCGACCGCGCTTCCACACTGACCCTCACCGTTGGAGAACAGCTTATGAGCACCCCGCTCGTCTTCACCGCGCGCTCGCCGCGCGTTGCCTTGCCTTACCTGTTTGCTGCACAGGCGCAGAAGGAAGCGACCGTAAACGAAGGCCTCGCGCGGATCGACGCCCTGCTCACCCCTGCGGTAGAGGAAATCGCATCGAGCCCTCCCGCCAGTCCATCCGAGGGGCAGTGCTGGATTATCAGCGCAAACCCGCAAGGAGACTGGGCCGGACGGGAGAACGACATGGCGGTTTTCACTGCCGGCACCTGGTTGTTCGTCAACCCGCAGGTCGGCATGGCCGTGTTCGACAAGGCCGCCGGTGTCACTCGCAGGTGGGACGGCGGATGGAACGCGCCAGCCATTCCCGCATCGCCTTCCGGTGGCTCCACCATTGATGCAGAGGCGCGCGCCGCCATTGATGGATTGATCGACACCTTGCGAGATGCTGGCGTCGGCGTGTAAGACCGAGTGGGAACCGCTCGAATGCTAAGACGTTGGCTGCACGGGAGGAACAGGGTTACGGCCCGGCTTCCGGTAAAACTCGCACCTGCTTATGAGGCAATCGTGCAACAGTGCTGTCGCTTTGCTTGATCGAGAGCCTGTCTGCTTGCCTCTGAACTGGGGAAAAGTTAAGTGGGGGCCTCCTGGTGGCTCCCAATCATTACAAAGGGGATTTTCAGTAATGCGCAATATCGTCATCGGAATGGCGATGGCTTCGACGGTGCTTGCATCGCCGGCGCTTGCACGTGACAACTCTTGGTACGTGCAAGTCGAAGGCGGTCCGATGCTGGTCGAGGACATCGAGTTCTCAGTGAACGGCGTCGACAATCAGCTGATTGCCGACTACGACACCGGCTACGACTTCGGCGGCCTCATCGGCTACGATTTCGGCCCCGTCCGCATCGAAGCCGAAGGTAGCTATCGTTCTGCCGACCTCAACACGCTCACCTTCGGTGCGCAGGGCTTCCCGCTGACCGCAACCACGCTGGCTCCTTCGGGTCAGTATTCGGCTGCCGGCAGCGCCAGCTCGCTCAGCTTCATGGTCAACGGCCTCGCCGACTTCGGCGATGACGACGGCCTGCAGGGCTTCGTCGGCGGCGGTGTGGGCGTTGCCCGTACCAAGGTCTCGGGTCAGCTGAGCCTCAGCAACCCCGCCGGTCTCGACGATTCGGACACCGGGTTCGCATGGCAGGCTGTTGCCGGCGTTCGTGCACCGCTGACCGATCGCATCGACGCGGGCCTGAAGTATCGCTTCTACAACGCTCCGAAGCTCGACTTCGTCGATCTGTTCGGTGACGACATTAGTGGCAAGTTCCGGTCGCACTCGCTGCTCGGCACGCTGACCTACAACTTCGGCGAACCGCCGGCACCGCCGGCACCGCCGCCGCCGCCGCCGCCGCCGCCGCCGCCGCCTCCCCCGCCGCCCCCGCCGCCGCCTCCGCCGGCGTGCAACTCGGGCCCGTACATCGTGTTCTTCAACTGGGACCGCTCGGACATCACTCCGGAAGCAGCCTCGGTTCTGAACAACGCGATCTCGGCTTACCAGAACTGCGGCAATGCTTCGGTGATGCTTGCCGGTTACACCGACCGTTCGGGTACCGTGCAGTATAACCTGGGCCTCGCGGCACGTCGTAACGCTTCGGTTCGGTCGTACATGACCGGTCGCGGCATCCCCGACGCGCGCATCAGCAGCGAAGCCTTCGGTGAAGCGAACCCGCGGGTTCCGACTGCCGATGGTGTCCGCGAACTGCAGAACCGTCGTGTGGAAATCACCTACGGTCCGGGTTCGGGCATGTAATCGAGCGGCTAACCGCTACGAAACACGAGAAGGGGCCGGAGCAATCCGGCCCCTTTTTCGTTGGGTGGGTATCTGGAGGAGATAACCGCACATGACCCACCCATCCAAGATCGCTCTCGCTCTCGCCACAGCTGTAACACTCGCGTCCTGCGCCAGCGTGCCCCGCCCCGATGACAATATTATCGGCATTGCTGCATTGAACGACTCCAGCGGCACGCCCACGGGCGAAGCACGGCTGATTTCAGTTGGCGACAGCATCGAAGTCGCGGTGACTGCCTATGGGCTTACACCCGGCGAACATGGTTTCCATATCCACACGACGGGCCGATGCATTGCTCCCGATTATGCTTCGGCCGGGGGGCATTTGAATCCCGGAGGCCACCCGCATGGCGATCCGTCTAGCGCGCGGAGCCATCTGGGCGCGATGCCCAATCTCACGGTGAGCGCAAGCGGCACCGCCAGCGACAGGTTCACGCTTGGGACCGGCGCGGAGCAAATCGTGGACGCGATATTCGATACAGACGGTGCCGCTGTCATCATCCACGCAGACCCGGATGACTACGTCAGCCAACCCTCTGGCAATGCGGGCGCCCGTGTTGCGTGCGGAGTGCTGCGACGCCTCTGAACCTACAGACCTCCGAAGGCGGAATGGGCCGGGTCAGAGACCTGCCTCTTCCGCCTTGCCCGCCGCAAGGACGCGCTCCTGCGCTGCCGGCACCAGCTTGAGTGCCGCGATCAGCAGGATCAGCCCGATTGGCGCCACCCACAAGGTGCTAAGCATACCAAGGCCGAGGTCCTCGCCGGCCTTGGCCGAAACCAGGCCCGCGAGATATGGGCCGAGCGCCAGGCCGACCAGCGTCGTCGCGAGGAAGAACGTTGCCGTGGCAACCCCGCGCATGCGTGGCAGAACCAGCGACTGGCTGGTTGCAGCGGCAGCGCCCAATGCGCTCGAGGCGAACAGCTGTGCAATGGCGGCGAGGATGAGGAACAGCGTCTTGCTGTCGGTGGTGAACATCACCCACACCACGGGAATTGGGGCGAGCAAGCCGAACAGCACCACGTAGAGGCGCCCTGCAGGAACGCGCGCAAAAAGCCAGTCTGCTACACGGCCGCCGATGATGACGCCCAAGAAACCGGTCACCGCTGCCGGCGCGCCCAGCAGCAGGCCCAGCTCGCTCTTCGATATTTCGAAGACCCGTTCGCCATAAGGCGCTCCCCAGTAGGATGTGGCATAGGAGATGAAAGCCACCGTGCCGTAGCCGAGTATCGTGCTCAGGAAGGCGGGCGACCCCCAGGTCAAGGCGAAGGTTGCAGGGTCGCGGGATCTGAGCGCGCTCGCCCAGCTGAAAATCGCGTAATATCCGATCGCAAGCAGGAACCACTGGTCGGATATTGTTGCGCCGAGAACCGGCGCGATCGATACGATACCGCCCATGATAAAGCCCTGTCCGGTATTCGCGAGCAAGGTGATCAGCCACGCGGCGACAAAGAAGCCCACCAGGCCTGCGAGGTTACCGGCGAGGGCGGCGGCGCCACGCCGCGCCGCGCCGAGAATGGTGAACGGCGGGATGATCTGCAGCAGCTCTTCGAAAAACCCGCGGAAGGGCCGCTCAACAGGCTTGCTCGGCATGCCGTCGATCAGTCCGCGAACCGGTTCCTTTAGCGTGAACACCCACACCGCGAGCAGCAGGCCGGGCAGCCCGACCGCAATGAAGGCGGCCTGCCAGCCCGCCAGCCCCAAGGGGCCGCCATCGGGATACGTTGCGTTCCAGTTCTCGACGATCAGGCCGCCGATAAGCAGGGAGATACCGCCACCAACGTAAAGGCCAGAGGAATAGATCGCCAAGGCGGTGGCGCGCAGACGCGCGGGAAACCAGTCCGAAATCAGCGAATAGGCCGAAGGGCTGGCGGTCGCCTCGCCAATCCCGACGCCGACACGGGCACCCGAGAGCGCTGCAGCATTCTTTGCAAACCCCGAAAGGGCCGTCATCATCGACCATAGCGCGAGGCCGATCGTCATCAGGCGAACGCGATGCCAACTGTCGGCAAGTTTGCCGAGCGGGATGCCGAACAACGCGTAGAAGATGGCAAAGGCCGTGCCGTAGAGAAAGCCGAGAAACGCGTCGTCCACACCAAGGTCGGCCTTGATGTCATTGGCCAGGATCGAAAGAATCTGCCGGTCGACAAAATTGAGAACGTAGATCAGCACCAGGACGCTCAAAGCGTACCAGCTGTAGGCTGGCACCCGCGCCTTTTCCGCAGTCGCGGGCGTGTTATCTTCGTTCATGGGACCCCTCACCGAAAGATTATGTATTCGTAGGATAGACTAGGCCGTCGACGAGTCCAGCCGCTGCAAACCCGGCCCGTCGCAATCGGCAGGAATCGCACAGGCCGCATGGCAGGCCGTCGGGGCGCGGATCGTAGCACGACCAGCTCAGCCCCGTATCCAGGCCCAGCCGGTCCGCTTCCTGCGCAATCTCTGCCTTGCTCAGGAATTGCAGCGGAGCATCGATGGCGAAACCGCCGCCCTCGATCCCTGCCTTGGTGCCGAGCCGCGCGGCCTCCGCAAAGGCAGCTATGAACTCGGGTCGGCAGTCCGGATAGCCGGAATAGTCGAGCGCGTTGACGCCGATCACGATACGCCCCGCGCCGATGCTCTCGGCAAAGGCCGTAGTGAGCGAAAGGAAAACGAGATTGCGCGCCGGCACGTAGGTGATCGGGATATCCTCCCCCACGCCGGTCTTGGGAACGTCGATATCCGCCGTCAGCGCCGAACCGCCGAACTGTCGCAAATCGAGCGCAATCTCAGCGTGGCTCGCAAGGCCGAGAGCGCAGGCAATGTCGCGCGCTGCCTCGATTTCGCGCCTGTGGCGCTGCCCGTAATCGATCGTCAGGGCATGGACCCGGTGGCCGCGTTCCACCGCGAGACCGGCGGCCACCATCGAATCGAGACCGCCCGATAGCAGAACGGCGGCGATGGAGGTGCGATCGGTGGCGGGCATTGAGCGGCGCTAGCGCCTCTCGCGTATCGCCTGCAAGCCCGCGTCGTCAGGAAATCAGCGGCAATCGCCAACCCTGCGGGCTTCGGCCTCGAACGAAAACGGTGCGCCGCGATCGATCCCGTCGCTGCGCAACTGCACCAGCACTGGCGTCTCCCGGCGGATGAGCGTGCGCCCATAACCCGATGCGCCACAGCTATACTGCACGGTCGCGTTGGGCCCCTTCTCGTCGATGGCGATGCGGCGACACGACATTCCGCGATGCCGCAACTGCACCAGATCGCGTTCCGTACGCACGCAGACCCGCTCGACCCGGTCATCGCCTCTTTCGCGAATCTCCCACAGGCCCAGCCGCAGAGTGTCGAAGACCGACGTTGTGGCAGCGCTGGCGGCAAGCGGCGCGACGAGCATTGCACCTGCTGTCAGGGCAAGCGCGGCGGCAGCCTTGATATTCAGATGGTACATGAACCGTTGACCTCTGTTTGCGACGCACAGCATATGGCCATGCCGAAGTGTCTTACACTGTCAGCACACCACCAAACCTGAACAAATCACGTCACAATTGTGAAAACCTTCGAACAGAACGCGCAATCGACCAGAATGGCCCCGTTCTCGTCGCGCATTTCGGCACGTTCCTGCTCTGGAAAACGGCCGAGAACCGATTCGTAGTGTTCGAGGCTGCACCGACATCCACGGGTAAGCGAGGCCCCGGGAAACACGCGGACCTCGTCTTCTTCGTGAAAGAGGCGCCAAACGAGTGCCTCCAACGGCACCTCTTGGTCCAGCAGTTCTTCGTGCCGGATCGATGACGTCATCACCTCGACATGCTGCCAGTGCGGGTGCGACAGGCGAACATGCAGCCGCTCGCGCCCGACTTCGCCATCGGGGAAATGCTGGGCCAGGATTCCGCCCGCAATCGTGTGGTCGCCCTGGGCCTGCACTGCCACGCGCACGAGCGTTGGCACCTGCTCCGATTGCATGAAATAGGTCTCGCACGCCTCGGACAGGCTCTTGCCCTCAAGCGGGACGATACCCTGATAGCGGCCGCCGCGTTCGGGCACGTCGAATGTAATCGCGAGGAAGCCGCTGCCGAAAAGCGCCTCCAGCGTTGCGTTTGCGCCCAGCTCGGCCAGCCGATCCCCATCGAAATCGACATAGCCGCGGATCGCACCCGCCCGATAATCGCACACCAGCAGTTTGACGACACCGGCAGTGGTTTGCGCCTGCATCGTCATCTGGCCCTCTGCCTCGTCGATCAGGCCGCCAACCAGCGCACCGATCACCAGCGCTTCGGCCAGCAGGTGGCGGATCGGTGGCGGATAGTCGTGCGCGGCAAGAATTTCGCCGAGCGTACGGTCCAGCCTGACCAGCCGTAGCCGGGTGTCGCGCGCAGGGATCGACGCGCCAAGCAGGCGGTCGGAGAAGGTTTCAGGTGGCGGAAGCGTGTCGGTCACGGCGCGCTATATGGGGATGCGCGCCCCGTCCCCAACCCCTGCGGCGATCAGAGCTTGTCGAAAGCCCACAGCAGCACGGATTTCTGCGCGTGGATGCGGTTTTCCGCTTCATCGAATACGCGCGAGCGCGGGCCTTCGATCACGCTCTCGGTCACCTCGTCGCCGACATGCGCGGGCAGGCAGTGGAGGAAGTCCGCGTCGGGCTTCGCCAGCGCCATCAGCGCATCGTCGACCCGGTAGGGCTGCATCGCCCCCAGCTTGTTCTCGACATTCTCCTGCCCCATCGAAACCCATGTATCGGTCACGATCACATCGGCATCGCGCGCGGCAGCCTGCGCATCCTGCGTCAGAGTGACGGTCGCGCCTTCGGCACGCGCCGTTTCGACAAACGCCATGTCGGGCTCAAACCCCGCAGGCGTTGCGATGCGGACGTTGAACTTGAAGATACCGGCAGCTTCCAGAATCGAGTGCAGCACGTTGTTGCCATCGCCGAACCACGCCAGTTCCATCCCCGGCAGCGCCTTGCCCTGCTCGATAATTGTCAGCAGGTCGGCAACGATCTGGCAGGGGTGCGAACGGTCGGTCAGCCCGTTGATCACCGGCACGCTGGCGTGGTGCGCCATTTCCTCGATCTTCGCATGATCGTCGGTGCGGATCATGATCGCATCGACCATCCGGCTGAGCACGCGCGCGGTGTCGGCGATGCTTTCGCCGCGCCCCAACTGCATCGAGCCGCCGTCCATCACCATCGCACTCCCACCCAGCTGGCGGATCGCGATATCGAAACTGGCGCGTGTGCGGGTGGAGCTTTTCTCGAAGATCATCGCGAGCACATGATCTTTCAGCGGCGCATCGGGATCGGTGCGCCCCTTCGGCCATCCGGCGCGCGCGGCCTTGCGATCCTGCGCATCGTTCAGCATCGCGGCCAGTGCATCGCCGCCTGCATCAGACAGGTCGAGGAAGTGCCGCACGTTGCTCATGCGGGTTCGGGCACGGAGTAGTCCGCCGCACCGGCGGAGAGCTTGTCGAAAAACTCGTCGATTTCGGCATCGCCGATCACCAGCGGCGGGAGGACCCGCAGCGTATTGTCGCCCGCCGCCACGGTCAGCAGCTGGTGGTTATCGCGCAGGTGCTGGAAGAAGGGGCGGCTCTCCACCTTCATTTTGATCCCCAGCATCAGGCCTTCGCCGCGCACCAGCTCGAACAGTTCCGGATAATTGCCGATGAACTGCTCGAGACGTGCTTTGAGGCGCGCGCCCGTGTCGCGCACGTGCTGGAGGAATTCGTCGTTCGCGACCGCTTCCATCACCGCGACACCTGCCGCCATCGCCAGCGGATTGCCGCCATAGGTCGATCCATGCGTACCGAACGTCATGCCGCGTGCGGCATGCTCGGTCGCAAGGCATGCACCCAGCGGAAAGCCGCCGCCGATTCCCTTGGCGCTGGCGACGATATCCGGTGTGATGCCGTAGAGTTCGTGGGCGTAGAGTTTGCCCGTGCGCGCGACGCCGCACTGCACTTCGTCCAGCACCAGCATCAGGCCATGCTCATCCGCAAGATCGCGAAGGCCCTGCATGAACTCCTGGCTGGCAGGACGAATTCCGCCCTCGCCCTGGATCGGCTCGACCAGGAAACCGGCGGTCTTGGGGCCGATCATCGCGCGCGCAGCATCTAGGTCATCGAACTCGCAATAGGCGAAACCTTCTAGCAGCGGGAGGAAGCCGTGGTGCATCTTCGCCTGATTGGAGGCGCTGATGGTTGCCATCGTTCGCCCGTGGAACGCGCTGGTGAAGGTGATCAGCTCGGTGCGTGCAGGGTCGCCGCCCTCATGCTGGTGGAAGGCGCGCGCGGTCTTGATCGCGCATTCGACCGCCTCGGCCCCCGAATTGGTGAAGAACACCGTATCGGCAAAGGTCGTGTCGACCAACATCTGCGCCAGCTTTTCGCCCTGCGGGCTGCCGTAGAGGTTGGAGACGTGCATCAGCGTTTCGGCCTGGCGCTGGATCGCACCGATCAGGCCCTTGTGACTATGCCCCAGCAGGTTGACCGCGATCCCGCTCGCGAAGTCGAGATAGCGCGTCCCGTCCTCGTCGATCAGGTGGCAATGCTCGCCCTTTACCGGGCGTACGCCGCAACGGGGATAAACGGGCATGAGGGGCGTGATCGACATGGGAACTCCGAAAAACCGAACAGGGGAACGACAAATGGCGGCCCCGCGAGGGAACCGCCATTCGCGAATGATCAGCGATCTATTGGCTCACCCGTGGCGGGTCAAATCCCGCCGGAGTGGCCTGCTCATTCCTGTACGGGAACAAGGTTGACCGCCGAGTATTTCCCGCGTCGGTCGACTTCGAGATCGAACTCGTAGCGTTCGCCTTCGTTGATCTGCGAAAGACCAGAGCGTTCCACTGCACTGATGTGCACGAAAGCATCGGGCTGTCCGTCATCGCGCACGAGGAAGCCGAACCCCTTCATCGCGTTGAAGAACTTGACCGTGCCGGTCGCCTTCTCGCCGGTCAGCTCGCGGCGGGGCGGGCCGCCTGCGCCACCCGGGCCCGCATCGCGAGCGCCGCCGCCACCGGAGACAGGGATCACGTCGCCGACGACCTGCAGGTCCTGCGCCGAAATCTTGCCGCCCCGATCGACGAGGTTGAATTCCAGCTCCTGCCCTTCGGCAAGCCCTTCGAGGCCCGCACGCTCAACGGCGCTGATGTGCACGAACACATCGTCTCCGCCGCCTTCCTGCGCAATGAAACCGAAGCCTTTCTGGCCGTTGAAGAACTTCACCTGGCCCTTGCCGGTGCCCACGACCTGCGCCGGCATGCGGTTGAAACCGCCGCCACCACCGCCGCCGCGCGGTCCACCACCGCCCGGGCCACGATCCTGGAATCCGCCGCGGTCGTTGAAACCGCCCCGGTCCTGGAAACCGCCGCCACGATCGTCGAATCCGCCGCGATCCTGAAATCCGCCGCCGAAATCGCCCCCGGGGAACGGCTCGAAACCTTCTTCGCCGATGCTGTCCCGCTTGTCGCGCCCGCGCCGACGCCCTTTATCGTAACCCATAACTCGCCAAAAACCTTGTTACTTCCATCCGTCCTACCATCGAAATCCCGGCAGGCGCGGACGGCCACTCACCGGAATTACTCGTCAGGCAAAAGCACGACGTGAGCCGCATATCCCCCACCAAACTCACCGGACCCTTACCGCAGAAAGTGCCCGCGCGCGAACCAAATCGCATATTGCCCCTGATTCCGCACGAATGTGACAATTTCGATGAGCGATCGAACTGGCATCTTGCGCGGCGATCACGCGCGAGGCATGGCCTAGCATCATGGATATTCTCGCACTTTTGACCGATCCGGCCGCCTGGGCCGCACTCCTCACGCTAATCGTGCTGGAGGTCATATTGGGGGTCGACAACCTCATCTTCATCGCGATCCTTTCGAACAAGCTGCCCGAGCACCAGCAACAGCGTGCGCGGCGAATCGGGCTGGCACTGGCGCTGATCATGCGGATCGCCCTGCTGTTCCTGATCGGCTGGCTGGTCACCCTGCAGACCCCGCTGTTCGATCTCGGCCTCGTCGGACCGCCGACCGAGCATGGCGGCCCCTCCTTCGAAACCGCCTTTTCGGGCCGTGACCTGATCCTGCTGGCGGGTGGCCTGTTCCTGCTGTGGAAGGCGACCAAGGAAATCCACCATAACGTGGAGCCCGAAGAAACGAACGACATGTTCGACAAGACCAAGAAGGTTGCCACGCTCACCTTCGGCGCGGCGATCGCGCAGATCATCGCGCTCGACATGGTGTTCTCGGTCGATTCGATCCTGACCGCGGTGGGGATGACCGACGAACTGCCGATCATGATCACGGCGGTGGTCATCACCGTAGGCGTGATGATGGTCGCCGCCGATCCGCTCGCCAACTTCATCGAGAACAACCCGACGCTGGTGATGCTGGCGCTCGCCTTCCTCGTGATGATCGGGCTGGTCCTGATCGCCGACGGTTTGGGCTTCCACGTGCCCAAGGGTTATATCTACGCGGCGATGGGGTTCTCCGTTGCGGTCGAAATGCTCAACATGTGGCGCCGCAACAGCCGGAGGGCCGAGGCGGCTGGCGCAGCCACCAAGGGGCACTGACCCCTTGTGGAACCGCAACTGCTCCAGCTGATCGGATCGCTCGTTGCGATCCTGGTGCTCGCGGCGATAGCATGGGGCCTCGGGCTCGGCCGGACGGCCGGTATCGCAGACGAAGCCCGCGCACTGGAGCTGGCGCGCGAGGCGGATAGCGGGTTCGAGCCCGCTTCCGCCGCGATATCGTCCGATGGCGCTGCCGCACTCATCACCGATGATGCGGGGCGAATCATGGTGCTGCGCCGTCACGGAGCGCAATTTGCCGCGCGCATCCTGGTGCGCGGCGCCGCTGCGTCGCGCAATGGGGGTGTACTCACCCTCGATCCGGCAGACCGGCGCTTCGGCAAAGTCACCCTCGACCTTGGCGACGAAGCACAGGCTTGGGTATCGCGCATCAACGCGCTAGATTATCACACAGATGCCTGACTTTTCGCCCGTAGATTATGCCGTCCCGGCCTTCGTCCTGCTTGTGCTGGCGGAGATGCTGTGGGCGCGCTGGAAGCGACCGGAAGCCTACGAACCCAAGGATACGCTGGTCAGCCTTGCCTTCGGGCTCGGCAGTACGGTGGCCGGGCTCCTGTTCGGCGGGTTCGCGCTGGTTGTGTTCCTTGCCGCCTACGAAGTGCGCCTGTTCACCATCGGCTGGGAATGGTGGGCATGGCCGCTGTGCTTCGTGCTGGACGACCTCAAATACTACTGGGTCCACCGTTTCGGCCACCGCAGCCGCTGGTTCTGGGCGAGCCACGTGAACCATCATTCGAGCCAGCACTACAACCTCAGCACCGCGCTGCGCCAGACATGGACCGGCTACTTCACCCTCGGATTCGTATTCGCGCTGCCGCTGGTCCTGCTCGGCTTCCATCCCGGCATGATCGCGATCTGCGGCGGGTTCAACCTGATCTACCAATTCTGGATCCATACCGAAGCGATCGACCGGATGCCGCGCTGGTTCGAGGCGGTGATGAACACGCCCAGCCACCACCGCGTGCACCATGCGACCAACCCGCGCTATCTCGACCGCAACTACGCAGGCGTCTTCATCGTGTGGGACAAGATGTTCGGCACTTTCGAGGCCGAACGCCCGAGCACGGAAGAGCCGATCCGCTATGGCATCGTGAAACAGCTGGGCAGCTTCAACCTGCTGTGGTCGGTGTTCCACGAATGGGTGGGCATGCTGTCCGACATGTGGCGCGCGCCTTGGAAGCACAAGCTTTCCTACCTGCTGCGCGAGCCCGGCTGGAGCCACGATAACAGCCGCGAAACCTCCGACATGATCCGCGCGCGGTGGGAAGCGCAGCAGGGCGCGGGCAAGGCGACTGAGCGCGTTCCCGAAGAACCGCCGAAAAACGCAATTGCGACACCCCGCCACGCCGCCTAACCTTTCCGTAGACGGAGAGGATCGGCATGAACCAGTATGACTACATCGTAATCGGGGGCGGAAGCGCAGGCTGCGCGGTGACCGGGCGGCTGTCCGTCGGCGGGCAGCGCAGTATCTGCCTGGTCGAGGCGGGCGGGCGCAACAACAATTTCCGCATCAAGACCCCTGGAATGATGCCCTTCCTCGGCAATGCGCCCAACTACCGCTACGAAACCGTGCCGCAGAAGGGCCTGAACGGACGCGTCGGTTTTCAGCCGCGCGGCAAGGGGCTGGGTGGATCCTCCGCGATCAACGCGATGATCTATATTCGCGGGAATGCGTGGGACTACGACAATTGGGCCGCGATGGGCTGCGATGGCTGGGCCTACGAAGATGTGCTGCCGTGGTTCAAGAAATGCGAGGCGAACGAGCGCGGAGCGGACGAATACCACGGCGAAGGCGGGCCTCTGTTCGTATCCGACCAGCACTGGCCCAATGATGCCAGTCGCGCTTTCGTGCAGAGCGCCGCCGCGCTGCAAATGCCCGAGACGCAAGATTTCAACGGAGAGAAACAGGCGGGCTTCGGGCTCTACCAGGTGACGCAGCGCACGGGAGAGCGCTGGTCTGCCAGCCGCGCCTATGTCGAGCCGATCCGCAACCAGCCCAACCTCGATATCCGCACCGGCACCCTGGTCGAGAAGCTGGTGATCGAGGGTGGCCGGGTAACGGGCGTCGCGATCCGCAAGGGCCGCAGCCGCGAGACGATTTTCGCGCGGCGCGGCGTCATCCTCTCGGCAGGCGCGTTCAATTCCCCGCAGATCCTGATGCTCTCGGGCATCGGGCCGGGCCGCCATCTCAATGCGCTGGATATCCCGGTGCTGGTCGATCGCCCCGCCGTCGGCAGCAACCTGCAGGATCATATCGACTATGTCTCCAGCTGGGAGACGGTCAGCCGCGTACCGATCGGCAATAGTCGCGAAGGGACGATACGCATGCTCAGCGCCATGGTGGAGCATCGCCGCAAGCGGACCGGCGCGATGACCACGCCCTACGCCGAGGCGGGCGGGTTCTGGCAGGTTGCGCCCGACGCACCCTGCCCCGATGTCCAGTGGCACTTCGTACCCGCGATGCTGGAAGATCACGGGCGCGAGAAGGTCAACGGCCACGGGGTATCGCTGCACGCCTGCGTGTTGCGGCCGGAAAGCCGGGGCACCGTGCGGCTCGCCTCGCAGGATGCGGCGGACTCGCCCGCAATCGATCCCAATTTCCTCGACGATGAGCGCGACATCACCGTGCTGCGCGAAGGCGTGCGCCTGTCGCACCGTATCGCCGAGGCACCGCCGCTATCCGATTACGAGCTGACCGATCGCCACCCGGTCGACCTGGCAGACGATGCCGCGCTCGACGCGCTGATCCGCAACCGGGCGGACACGGTCTACCACCCGGTCGGCACCTGCCGCATGGGATCGGATGAGGATGCAGTGGTCGACCCGAAACTAAAAGCGCGCGGCGTAGACGGGCTATGGGTGGCCGATGCCTCGATCATGCCGAAGATCGTCTCCGGAAACACGAACGCCCCCTCGATCATGATCGGGGAGCGTTGCGCGGACTTCGTGATGGAGGCCGAGCGGGCGGCGTAATTGCGCGCCGCCCCTTGCCAATAAGTCAGAGATCCTTGGGCCCACCGGTGGCTTGGCCAAGCCACGCGAAGAAATCGTCGGCAGGCTCGATCACCGGCGGATTGGGATCGATTACCTTGCAATAACCGGGCTCTACCGAAGTTTCGAGGCACACGAAGCGGTCATATTCGAACCGTGCGCGCGCCCACGCGGACGCACCGTCATAGCGCACATAATCGCCATAGACCGAGTAGATCGGGCTGTTCTTCTTGTCGCTCTGCCGCTCGACATTGCGCAGCGTACCCGGGCGGTATGCCAACCCCTCGTCGAGGAAATAGTTGTTCAGCAGCAGGATCGATTCGAGCCGCGATTCTCCGGCACCGTCGCCGAACACAATGCCGCCGTAACGATCGTAAGCCGCGATCAGCTCGCGCTTCCAGCGGATCTGTTCCAGATCGACCGTGTTCACGCCGACCGTCTCGAAAGCCACCTCGATCTGTTCGGGAGCATTGGGGACGCTGCGCACGGTTCCGATAAAGGCTTCGCCATCGCAGCGGCCGCTCCACACCGAACCGTCAGCCGTGTCGAACAGGCGGCAATTGGCGCCATTGCGGCGACCGATCAGGGAGGATGGGCGCATTCCCCCGGTTCCCTGGTAGGTCCCGCGTACAATGTCGCCATCGAATTCCAGCTCGGCCTGGAAGCTCCCGCCGATCTGTTCGGGGCAGCCACCTTCGCGCTTCGGGCACTTGGCGTCGGTGCGCCTGGGCGTGCCGGGCACAGTCGCGCGCACTTCGCCACTATGGTTGCCGAAATACTGGACCTTGCCGTGGAAGTCTTCCGGCAAGCCACCCGATGCAGGCTGGGTGGCGAGTTGTGCCGCTGCGGGTGAAACACCCAGAACGGCCAGCGAAAGTGCAAGAATTAGCGAACGCATACGGGTTCACTCCCCATCATTGCTTATGGCGTTAACCATATCATGGCGCGGCTCCATTCAGAAGCACTGCTTTGCTGAAGGGGGGATTTACGGCGACGAGTGTGGCATCAACCGGCGTTGTCGCCGGCGATGTAGCGGTCCGTCGCGCGCGTTGGCAGGCCGTCGATGCTGGACATGCGCTTCGCCATCTTGGCTTCCCACTCGCCCGGATCGGACTGGGAATGCGCTTTCTTGAGCGTCGGGCGCTCTGCCTTGTAGTCCATGAAGGGCACGCCCCAGCCGCAGGATGTCTGCACGCTTTCGACCGCGATATCGAAAATCTGCCGCGTGCCGGGAAGCAGGGTGAAGTTGCTTGCCAGCGCATCCCACCCTTTGTCCTGCGGCAGCACCGGGCGGCCCCGGCCATAGATGCGCAGGATTAGCGCAGGCCGGTCGAAATTGCAGAACATGACCGTGATGCGCCCATCCGCCGCAAGGTGCGCGTGCGTTTCGTTGCCCGACCCGCCCAGGTCCAGATAGGCCACCCGCGTTGGCGAAAGGATGCGAAACGCATCGTACCCCTTGGGGCTCAGGTTGATCCGTGCATCCTGCGCCGCCGTGGCGACGAAGAACACGGGCTGCGCCTCGATCATTGCGATGTGTTTGTCGCTCAGCGCATCGAAGAAATCGGCCATGAACCGAGAATATGCCAGCGCTGCGCAAGCGGCAAGCCAGCGCCGATTTGATTCACGCAGAGGTCACAGAGGGAAGAGAGGCGCAGAGGCCCTGTGCCTGCCGAAGGCATGTTCGATTCCTTCGCCATCGCCCTAAGCGCACGGCTGGAAATGGAGGAGGACTGCGCCGCGAGCGCCACCTCTTCACGTCTCTGCGAAATCTCTGTGCTCTCTGTGTGAAACCCAAAATTTCCCGGAGATGTCAGGAGAAGCGCTACCGCTCCTTGGTGGCCGAAAACGTCAGGTCGGGGTTCTTCTCGGCCTGGTAGTTCACGTCCCACGGGCTCTTGGCGAGGAATACCATGTCCCCGTCGCGGTCCTTGGCCAGGTTCGCCCGGTTGAAACTCTCGAACTGGTCGAGCGCTTTCGCATCGCCGCGCACCCAGCGCGCGGTGGCGAAGGGCGCGGGCTCCAGCGCGGCCTCGACCTTGTACTCCGCCGCGAGCCGCGAAATCAGCACCTCCAGCTGCAGCTGGCCGACCACGCCGACGATGTGGTTCGCGCCTAGCTCCGGGTAGAACACCTGGATCACGCCCTCTTCGGAGAGATCGTCGAGCGCTTTCCTCAGCTGCTTTGTCTTGGTCGGATCCTTCAGCTGGACGCGGCGCAGTATTTCGGGTGCGAAGTTGGGTAGGCCGGTAAAGCGGACCTCGTTCTTCTCGCTCAGCGTGTCGCCCACGCGCAGCGTGCCGTGGTTGGGGATGCCGATAATGTCGCCGGGGTAGGCATTGTCGGCAATCTCGCGGTCCTGCGCGAAGAACAGGATCGGCGAATGCACAGCGATCGGCTTACCGAGGCCGGATGGCGTCAGCTTCATGCCGCGTTTGAAGGTGCCCGAAACCTGCCGCATGAAGGCGATCCGGTCACGGTGGTTGGGGTCCATGTTCGCCTGCACCTTGAAGATGAAGCCGGTGACTTCATCGCGGTCCGGCGCAATCTCGCCGTCATCAGTGGGCTGCGGGCGCGGCGGCGGCGCGAATTTCGCAATCGCGTCGATAATCGCAGTGACGCCGAATTCCTTGAGCGCCGACCCGAAATAAACAGGCGTCAGGTCGCCATTGCGATAGGCCTCGAAATCGAACGGGGCATAGCCTTCGCGCGCCAGCAGGCCCTCTTCGGCCACCCGCGCGACCCCATCGGCGGAGAGGTGCTCGCCCAGTTTCTCGTCCTCCGGCCCGCTGACCTTCACGGTCTTGCCCTTGAACTCCTTCCCGTCGCCTTCGGGCAGGTAGAGTTCGTTCTCCTCGAAATCGTAGACTCCTTCGAACAGCCCGCCCATGCCGACCGGCCAGCTCATCGGCGCGGTATCGAGCGCGAGCTTTTCGGCAATCTCGTCGAGCAGTTCGAAAGGCTCGCGCCCCTCGCGGTCGATCTTGTTGATGAAGGTGATGATCGGCACGCTGCGCAGCCGGCACACCTCGAACAGCTTCAACGTCTGCGCCTCGATACCGGCGGCGGCATCGAGCACCATGATCGCCGAATCGACCGCGGTCAGCGTGCGATAGGTGTCTTCGGAGAAATCCTCGTGCCCCGGCGGATCGAGCAGGTTGAAGGTGATCCCGTTCCGCTCGAAGGTCATGACCGACGACGTGACCGAGATGCCGCGCTGCTGCTCGATCTTCATCCAGTCGGATCGCGCGCGCCGCGCAGCCCCGCGCGCCTTCACCTCGCCCGCAAGGTGGATCGCGCCGCCGGTCAGCAGAAGCTGTTCGGTCAGCGTAGTCTTACCCGCGTCGGGGTGCGAAATGATCGCGAAGGTACGGCGTTCGGAAGTCATTGCGGTGATCTAATCAGTCCCGCGCCACGCGGAAGCCCGCGAAATCCTGCGTCACCGGCATCAATTCCAGCCGGTTGATGTTTAGGTGCGGGGGCAGTTCGGAGACCCAGCGGATCGTCTCGGCAATATCCTCGCCCGTCATCGGGTGCGCACCCGAATAGAACTCGTCCGACCGCTCCTGGCTGCCGGTGCGCACGGTGGTGAACTCGGTCTCGACCATGCCCGGCTCGATGCTGGTCACGCGCACGCCCGTGCCGTGCAGGTCCGCCCGGATCGCCAGCGTGAAATGGTTCACGAAAGCCTTGGAGCCTGCGTACACATTGCCGCCGGGATAGACGTAGGACCCTGCGACCGAGCCGATGTTGATCATCGCGCCCTTGCGTTCGATCAGGCCGGGCAGCAGCTTGCGCGTCAGCCCCAGCAGCGCGGTGATATTGGTGTCGACCATCACCTGCCAGTCGTCGAGATCGGCCTCCTGCGCAGGAGCGAGGCCCTTCGCAAGGCCGGCATTGTTCACCAGCAGGTCGATAGCGCGCCAGTCTTCGGGCAAGCCGTCGATCGCGGCATTGCGCACAGCTTCGTCGGTCACGTCGAAGGCGAGGCCGAGGAAGCGGTCTGCGCCCAGCTCTTGCGCCAGGGCATCGAGCCGCTCCTGCCGCCGCCCGGTGCCGATCACGCGCCAGCCGTTGGCCGCGAGCAGCCGCGCAGTCGCCTGACCGATCCCTGCGGTCGCGCCGGTAATCAGTGCGGTTTTCATGCTCTCAACTCCGCTCCGATTTTCTCGGCAGCTTTGACGACACGCTCGGAAATCGCCTTGAGCTCCTCGTCGGTGAAGCTCTTCTCTCCCGGCTGGAGCGTGACTTCGAGCGCGAGCGAGGTCTTGCCCTCGGGCACGCCCTGCCCGTCGAACCGGTCGAAAATGCGCGCGTCGACGATGGCCTGCTTGTCCGCCCCGCGCACGGCCTTGACCAGATCGCCTGCAGGCAAGCCGCTGTCGACCAGGAACGCGAAGTCACGGGTGACCGGCTGCAAGGCAGGCGGGCTGTAGGTTGCGCGCGCGAACTCGGAATTCTTCTTCGCCGGAATCGCGTCGAGGAAAATCTCCACCGCCACGACAGGCCCGTCGACATCGAAGGCCTTGAGCGTGGCGGGGTGCAGCGTACCAAAGCGCGCGAGCACTTTTTTCGGCCCCAGCCGCAAAGTAGCCGACTGGCCGGGATGGAACTGCGGCCCTGCTTCGCCGAAAACCATCAGGTTGTCGACCGGCGCACCGGCGGCTTCGAGCAGCGCGAGCGCTTCGGCCTTGGCGTCGTAGGCATCGAAAGTCGTCGGCTTGCCAGTGGACCAGCCGCGCGGCGTCTTCTCACCCGAAAGCACGACGCCCAGCGTCGAACGCTCATCGCTATGGCCGCCTTTCCCGCGGAAATAGCGCCGCCCGATCTCGAACAGCCGCGCACCCGCGCTCCCTCGATCCGATGCGCGTTTGGCAGCGGTGAGCAGTCCGGGCAGCAGCGAGGGGCGCATGGCCTTCAGGTCTTCGCTGATCGGGTTGTCGAGGACCCAGAGGGCCCCTTCATCCATGAAATGCTCAGCATCGGGCACCGGCAGGAAGCTCCACGTCACCGCCTCGTGCAGGCCCCGCGCGGCGGCCGCACGGCGAAGTTTCCGCTGCAGCTTCTGTTCGGGCGTGGCCGTGGGCCTGGCGACACCGGGCGCGCGGGTCAGCGGAACGCTGGCGACCTTGTCCAACCCTTCGATCCGGACGACTTCCTCGACCAGGTCGGCAGGCCCTTCGATATCGTGGCGGCGCGGCGGGCAGCTAACCTGCCAATCGGAAGCGACCTCGAAATCGAGCGCGGTGAGAATCTCCCGCTGGCGATCTTCCGCCACCTTGACCCCACCCAGCTTCGCGGTACGCGCCGGGTCGAACTGCACAACCTTGCGCTCCGCCGGCGGCGAACCCGCGCGCACAACCTCGCTCGGCTCACCACCGCAGGTCTTCAGGATCAAGTCGGTCAGGATCGCAAGCCCTTCGTCAAGGAATTCGGGGTCCACCCCGCGCTCGAACCGGGTGCGCGCATCGCTGGTCAGGCCCAGTTTGCGGCCCGTCACACCGATCCGCGCAGGGTCGAAATACGCGATTTCCAGCAGCACTTCGGTGGTCGCATCGGTGGCGCCCGAGTGTTCGCCGCCCATGATCCCGGCAACATCGTGAACGCCATTATCGTCCGCGATCACGGTCATCGTATCGTCGAGCGTGTAGGTCTTCTCGTTCAGCGCCTCGATCTGCTCGCCGGTCTTCGCGCGGCGGGCGACCACCGGGCCGTCGAGCTTCGCCAGATCATAGACGTGCGCGGGCCGCCCGAACGCGAGCATCAGGTAGTTCGTGCAATCGACCAGCGCGGAGATAGGCCGCTGGCCCGCCGCCTTGAGCCGCCGCTGCATCCAGTCGGGCGATGTGCCGTTGCTCACGCCGCGAATGACGCGCCCATAGAAGGCCGGGCAACCTTCTGCATCGTCGGTGCGGATCTCGACGGGGCAGGTACCTTTGCCTGCAATCTCGTCAGCTGCAAAGGGCTTAAACGTGCCGAGGCCCGCCGCCGCCAGATCGCGCGCAATACCCATCACGCCCATGCAATCGGGCCGGTTGGGAGTGATCGCCACGTCGATGATCGGCGAAGCAGAATGGTACTCGGCGAAATCGGCGCCCGTCGGCGCATCGCCCGGCAGCTCGATGATGCCATCGTGCTCCTCGCCCAGCTCCAGCTCGCGCACCGAACACATCATGCCGTTCGATTCGACACCGCGAATCTTGGACTTGCGCAGCTCCATGCCATTCGACGGCACGACGGCACCCGGCAGGCCAAGCACGCCCTTCATCCCGGCGCGCGCATTGGGCGCACCGCACACGACCTGCAGCGGCTCGCCCGCGCCGGTCGAGACGGAGAGCACCTGCAGCTTGTCCGCATCGGGATGCGGCCCTGCAGTGAGCACTTCGGCGACGGTGAACCCGGCAAGCTTTTCTGCCGGATCCTCTATCCCCTCGACCTCGTGGCCGATGGCATTAAGCGTATCCGCGATCTCCTGCACCGAGGCATCGGTTTCGAGGAAATACTGCAGCCATTCGATGCTGAACTTCATGCGCGCGCTCCCACACCGCCCGAAAGCGTCGGTTGGTCGAAGGGCGAGAAGCCGTAGTGCGACAGCCAGCGGCCATCGCCATCGAAGAAGGCGCGCAAGTCGTTCATTCCGTACTTGAGCATGGTCAGCCGGTCGATCCCGAGGCCGAAAGCAAAGCCCTGCCATTCATTCGGATCGAACCCTGCGAATTCGAGCACGCGCGGATTGACCATCCCGCTGCCGCCCAGCTCCATCCAGTCGTGCCCCTCGGCATCGCCGTGGCCGCCGACCACGCGCCTGCCGCCCTCGTTCGAATAGCCGACATCGAACTCCACCGAAGGCTCGGTGAAGGGGAAGTAGGACGGGCGCAGGCGGAGCACGATATCGTCGCGCTCGAACAGCGCCTTGAAGAAGGTTTCCAGTGTCCACTTGAGATGGCCGAGGTGGATGTCCCGGTCGATCGCGAGCCCTTCTACCTGGTGGAACATCGGCGTGTGCGTTGCGTCGCTGTCGCTGCGATAGACGCGGCCCGGCGCGATGATCCGCACCGGCTCACCGCCGTTCGCAGAAGCCGCCTTCATCGTGCGGATCTGCACCGGCGAGGTATGCGTGCGCAGCAGCATGCGGTGATCCTCGGCATCGCGATCCGGGAAATAGAACGTGTCCATCTCCGCGCGCGCGGGGTGCGTTTCCGACATGTTGAGAGCGGTGAAATTGTGCCAGTCGTCCTCGATTTCGGGCCCCGTGGCGACCGCGAAGCCGAGGTCCGCGAAGATTTCCGCGATCTCGTCCATCACCTGGCTGACCGGGTGGACCGAGCCTTGCGGCGCCTGCGGTGCGGGCAGCGTCAGGTCGAGCACTTCGGTCGCCAGCTTGGCTTCGAGCGCGGCGGATTCGAGCACGGCCTTGCGATCCTCGATCGCCTCGGCAACGCGGGCGCGCATCCCTTGCAGGCGCGGGCCTTCGGTCTGGCGCTCTTCGGGCGACATCTTGCCCAGCGTCTTCATCAGCGCGTTGAGCCAGCCCTGCTTGCCCAGCGCCTCCACCCGGATTGCTTCGACCGCGTCGATATCCTGCGCGGCGTGCAACCGCTCCAGCGTTTCGGTGACTTGTGCTTCGTGTTCGGTGCTCATGACGCGGGCTCGCTAGACGAATGGGAGGCAAAGAAAAAGCGCCAACCCGGGTGGGTGGCGCTTCCTCTTTTCAAACGGCTTCGATCAATCAGGCGGGAAGCGCATCCTTCGCCTGCTTGATGATCGACTTGAAGGCCGCTTCCTCGTTCATGGCGAGGTCGGCCATCACCTTGCGGTCCAGCTCGATGCCGGCCAGCTTGGTGCCGTGGATGAACTGCGAATAGGTCAGGCCTTCGGCACGAACCGCAGCGTTGATGCGCTGGATCCAGAGCGCGCGGAAGTTGCGCTTCTTAACCTTGCGATCGCGATAGGCGTACTGGCCGGCCTTTTCGACCGCCTGGCGCGCGACGCGAATCGTGTTCTTGCGGCGGCCGCGATAGCCCTTGGCCTGGTCTAGGAGCCGCTTGTGCTTCTGGCGCGTAGTGACGCCGCGTTTGATGCGAGGCATTTCGTATATCCTTCTAGAAAATAGCGTGTCGCGAGGGGATCCCCCTCAAGCGATCACTTCAGCCCGTAAGGGGCCCACTTCTTCACGTGGTCGACGTCTGCTTTCGCGAGAACATCGGTGCCACGGTTCTGGCGGATATACTTCGCATTGTGGCTGATCAGGCGGTGGCGCTTGCCGGCGACACCATGCTTGACCTTGCCGGTCGCGGTGAACTTGAAGCGCTTCTTCACACCGCTCTTGGTCTTCATCTTGGGCATTTTCATCTCCTTGACAGAGACACGTCCGAACCAGCCCTGGCAGCCCTTTCAGCCAGGCCGGTGGTGAAATACGTGTCGGTGAAGCGGGCCACATAGCGTTTTCGCGCGCGTTTGCAAGCGATTCGGGCGCGCTCAGAAGTGCGCGAGGTAGCCGCCGTCGATCGCCAGCACCTGCCCAGTGATGTAGCTCGCATCATCCGAGGCGAGGAAGGCGACCGCACCCGCGATTTCCTCCGGCTGGCCCCAGCGACCCAGCGAGGTGCGGCGCTGCAGGTGTGCGGCAATCTCTTCATCCGCCACCATTTGCGCATTAGTCTCGGTCGCGAAATAGCCCGGGGCGACCGCGTTGACCGTGATCCCGTGCGGGCCCAGTTCCGCTGCGAGCGCGCGGGTCAGCGCGTCGAGCCCGCCCTTGCTGGCGGTATAGGCCGCATCGCCGCGCGCGATCTGACCGGCGATCGAAGTGACGTTGACGATCCGCCCCCAGCCGCGCTCGATCATGTGCGGCGCCACCCGGCGCGCAAGGTCGAAGGGCGCGGTCAGGTTGGTTTCGAGCATCGCGGAAAAGGCCTCGCGCGGCAGGTCTGCCAGAGCGCGCCGATCACGCATGCCCGCGTTATTGACGAGGATATCGACGCCGCCGACCTGCTCCAGCGCGCCTGAACACGCGGCTTCGTCGTCGAGGTTGAACACGAGCGGCTGCGTCCCGCCGCCCACGTCGCGCAGCGCCGCCGCGTCGCGACCCGCCACAAACACCCGCGCGCCGTTTTCCGCCAGCCGCAAGGCAATCGCCTTGCCCAGCCCGCGCGCCGCGCCGGTCACCAGTGCGGTCTTGCCGGTCAGATCGAGATGTCCCGCCCCATTCATGGCTAGTGCTCGTAGATCATCTTGACCGTCATGCCACCATCGACATTGATCGCCTGCCCAGTGACGAAGTCCGAATCGAGCAACCAGTCGACCGTCTGCGCGATGTCCTCCGGCCTGCCGACGCGGCCCGCGGGATGCTGCGCCTTGTCTTTCTCACGATGGGAAACCTCTTCGCACTCGGATCGCTTCTGCCAGTCGCGCGTCTCGATCCAGCCGGGGCGGATCGCATTCACCCGGATCTGCGGCCCCAGAGAGACCGCCATCGCGTGCGTCAACGCGTCGAGCCCGCCCTTGGCGGCAGCATAGCCGAAGCATTCGGGCTCGCTCATCACAGCGCGGGTGGAGGAGATGTTTACGATGCAGCCTGAGTCACCGCGCCTGAGGAACGGCAGCAGGGTGCGGCTGCACAGGAAGGCGGCCGTCAGGCTGGCATCGATCCAGCCCTGGAAGTCGGCGAGGGAGAGGTCTTCGAGCGGCCCGGCATAGGGGTCTGCAATCCCCGCATTATTGACGAGGCAGGTGAGCGGCGCGTCGTCGAGCCATTCGGACAGGCGATCCGCGGTGTCGATCACGTGCGCCTCTCTGCCCGCATCGCCTTCGACCAGCAGCGGGTTGCCTCCCAGGGCACCGCGCAATTCGGCCAGCGCTTCGCCATCGGGATCGAGCCCCGCGATGCGCCAGCCCTTATCCGCATAATGCTGCGCGAGCGCCCGCCCGATGCCATTGCCGATGCCGGTGATGAAGATCCTGTTGTCGTTCATGGCGCACCAACGCGCCGATCCGGTCACGGTGCCGCGTCGATTTCGGCCATGATCTTGTCACCAAGCTCCCTAGCGGGTGCCAGCGCATCGCCACACAGCTCTGCATTGCCCATGCTGCGGCAATAGGTGCCCGCGCGCCAATCCATCGCGAAATAGGCAGCGGTGCGCGCAAAGGGTTCGGTGAAACCGGGGGGCAGTCCCTCTTCGGTGCCCGTCGCGAGGAGCCACACCCTGCGCCCTGCCAAGGCGCGGCCCAGCGGGCGATTCGCCTCTACCAGCAGCAAGTCGGTCAGCCGGTCGAAAAAGGTCTTCATGAGGCCGCTCATCGCGTACCAGTAGACCGGGGTTGCAAAGACGATGTGCTCGCTGCCAGCCATCTTTTGCACGACTGGCAGGAAATCGTCGCGCGCAGCCAACTGGTCGTAAGCGAACGGTTCGATCCGCAGACGCGCCAGATCGATCTCTTCCGCCAGGGCACCGCAGTGCCCGAAGAAGGCATCGACCATCGCCCGCGTATTGCCATCGCTGCGTGCGGATGCGGTGAGGACCGTGATCCGCGCCACCGGACTAGCCCAGCGCTTCCAGCACGTCTTCCAGCCGCGCCGGATCGCCCAGCGCAAGTACCGTCCCGTCGCTCTGCGCGTCGAGCGGATTGCCCTGCCAGTCGCTCATCGTGCCACCCGCGCCTTCAACCACGGGGACGAGCGCGGCGTAATCGTGCAGCTTCATCCCCGATTCGCACACGATATCGAGGTGTCCGTTGGCCAGCAGGCCGTAGTTGTAGCAGTCGCCGCCATAGACGATCATGCCCTGCCGCTTGTTACCGCCGACCGCATGGGCCAGCCGCATGTAGGCATCGGCCCCCTGCGCATCGAAATAGTGCGGGCTGCTGGTGGCGAGCATGGCCTCGTCGAGGCTCTTGCAGGTCCGCGTGCGTACTTCACGATCATTGAGCGTGGTCGGCGCGCCGATCCGGCCGACCCAGCGTTCGCCGATAATCGGCTGGTCGATAATGCCGAGCACGGGCCAGCCGTCTGCCATCAGCGCAATCAGCGTGCCGAAAATCGGGCGCCCGGCGAGGAAGCTTATCGTCCCGTCGATGGGGTCGAGCACCCATTGCCGCCCGGATCGCCCTTCGTGCGCGGGATATTCCTCTCCCACGATGCCATCCTGCGGGAAGTCCGCCATCAGGATCGCGCGCATCGCGTCTTCCGCCTCGCGGTCGGCCACGGTGACGGGCGAGGCATCGCCCTTGAACTCCGCGGTCGCCTTGCGGAAATGCGGGCGGATCGCCTCGCGCGCGGCATCGGCCAGCCGGTGCGCGACCGCCAGTTCGTCGTCGAGTTTCATCGCCGCGACCCGCGCCCGATCAGTCGAACAGGCTCGAGACCGAGCTTTCGTCGGCGATCCTCCGCACCGCCTCGCCGATCAACGGGGCGATAGTGAGGTAGCGGATGCGCATGGCATCCTTGGCGGCTTCCGCTGCGGGAATCGTGTCGGTCACCACCAGTTCGGTCAGCTGCGATCCGTCGACCCGCGCCACCGCGCCGCCCGAAAGCACGCCGTGCGTGATATAGGCGGCGACCGAGGCCGCACCCTGTTCGAGCAGGGCATCGGCAGCGTTGCACAAGGTGCCCCCCGAATCGACAATATCGTCGATCAGCACGCAGTGGCGGCCTTTCACATCGCCGATGATGTTCATCACTTCCGATTCGCCGGGGCGGTCGCGCCGCGTGTCGACGATGGCGAGCGGCGCATTGTCGAGCCGCTTGGCCAGCGCCCGCGCGCGGACCACGCCGCCCACGTCGGGCGACACCACCATCAGGTCCTTGTCGCCGTACCGCGCCTGGATATCGGCGGCCATCACGGGCGCGGCGAACAGGTTGTCGGTCGGGATGTCGAAGAAGCCCTGGATTTGCCCTGCGTGCAGGTCCACCGCCAGCACGCGGTCGGCCCCGGCCTGCGTGATCAGGTTGGCGACCAGCTTGGCCGAAATCGGTGTGCGCGGGCCGGGTTTCCGGTCCTGCCGGGCATAGCCGAAATAGGGCACAACCGCCGTGATCCGCCGGGCCGAAGCGCGTTTCAGCGCATCGATCGCGATCAGCAGTTCCATCAGGTTGTCGTTCGCCGGGAAACTGGTGGACTGGAGCACGAACACATCTTCGCCGCGCACGTTTTCGTGAATCTCGATGAAGACTTCCTCGTCCGCGAAGCGCCGCACGCTCGCGTCGGTCAGCGGGATTTCGAGATAGCCTGCGATCGCGCGGGCGAGCGGCAGGTTCGAATTGCCGGCCATCAGTTTCATAAGGGGGCGGTCCTTTGTCGGCGAGGAGTGCAAGCGCGCGGCTAACCCTCCGGTCATACAAATGCAATGTATGGATCGCGTTCGCGCGGCGGCTCCCCACACCGAAAACACTTTCCTACTGGCCCCCATTCGTGGCTCATACTGGTGGATGGGCAAGCCTTGCGCACATCGCCTCCGCCGCCGCCCCGGCTGGTTCCGCCCCGTGCCGCTGCGCGCACGGAGGGACGGCTGGAGCGTGGCGCGCCAGTGCGCCTTTCTCGCAAGTCTCTTTGTCACCGGGTCGGTGGCTGCTGCCGCCCGCCATGTCGGCATGAGCCGGGCCAGCGCCTATCGGCTGCGCGAGAGCGAAGGCGCGCAATCTTTCGCCCATGCGTGGGACCGCGTTCTGACGCCGCCCGGGTCGGGCCATGTGGAGCCCCTGCGGGAGGATTTCCGGAAAGTGACAGATGCCGCGCTGCTGTCTCGGCTGGAGACGCCGCTCGCGCAGCCGGTGCTCTATCGCGGACGGATGGTGGGGATACGCCGCAAGCCCGACAGGGCGGCGCTTGTGCGGCTGCTCCGCCGCACCGCCTCGCGACCGGGCCATGGCGGAACCGGCGCAACATGACCGGCGCGGCGCAATTGCGAAAAATATCCCTGTCGGTGTGTCACCGAACCGAGCACCATGCACTAGCTAGGGGCAAGGCGGGGGCGGAGTGTTTCCGCTGTCTACCGCGCTTCGTGTTCGCTCCTGATCCAGCGCGAGTCCCTGACAGGCGTGCGAGGACCGTCGAGCGAAAGGGAAGGTCAGCGCATTTCCGCTGCCTATCGTGCGCTGTGTTCGCTCCTGATCCAGCGCACGGTGCCGCTGGACGAGCGCATCACGACGCTTTCGGTCGTCATCCGTCCGCCACGCTTGCGCTTCACCCCATCGAGGAGGGAGCCCGAGGTCACGCCCGTCGCCGCGAAGATGCAGTCGCCCTTGGCGAGGTCTTCCAGCTTGTAGATACGGTCGAGATCGTCGATCCCCCACTTGGCGGCACGCGCTCGCTCGTCATCGTTGCGGAACACCAGCCGCCCGTTGAACTGCCCACCTACGCAGCGCAGCGCCGCTGCGGCGAGCACGCCTTCGGGCGCACCGCCCTGGCCCATATACATGTCGATCGTGGTGTTCTCGTCGGTCACCGCGATCACGCCCGCGACATCGCCATCGCCGATCAGCGCGACTCCGCAGCCGAGCGATCGCAGTTCGGCGATCAGATCGGCGTGCCGGTCTCGGTCGAGCACGCACACGATGATCTCCGAGGGATCGACGCCCTTGGCTTCGGCCACCGCGCGCACGTTGTCGCTCGGGCTCTTGGCGAGGTCGATGATGCCTTCCGGGTAACCCGGGCCAACCGCCAGCTTGTCCATGTAGACATCGGGCGCGTTCAGCAGGTTGCCCTCTTCCGCCGCCGCCAGCACCGCAAGCGCATTGGGGCCCGCCTTGGCCGTGATGGTCGTGCCTTCCAGCGGATCGAGCGCGATGTCGATCTTCGGGCCCTTGCCGGGAGCGCCGCCAACCTTCTCCCCGATATAGAGCATCGGCGCTTCGTCGCGCTCGCCCTCCCCGATCACGACCGTGCCATCGATATAGAGCTTGTCGAAAGCACGCCGCATCGCTTCGACGGCGGCGGCATCGGCCGCCTTCTCGTCGCCCCGGCCGACCAGCTTCGAAGCGGCGATGGCCGCTTTCTCGGTCACACGGACCATTTCGAGCACCAGCACGCGATCGAGTTCATTGGCGAGTTCGTTGGACGTGCCTGCGGTGTTCATAAGCGATTCAGTCCCTCTGGAGTGGTTGGCCTTCGGGGAGTGCGCCTAGTCCGGGAGGAAGGCCGTGTCGACATCGACGCTTCGAATGGTGGTGGTTGGTCTGCTCGTTTCGGGAGGTCTCGCGCCCCCTTCCTGGGCACAGACAGAACAGGCGGAAACAGCGGAAGAGGACAAGATCGGCCCGATGCTGGAGCGCGCGAAAGAGGCCTATCGGCTCGAGGATCCGCCCGCACCGCCGCCCGCCGATTGCGTCGAATCGGGCGATGAGAACATCATCATCGTATGCGCGCCGATCGAATCGGACCCCGATCGCTATCGCGTGTCGTCGCGACTGGAGCGCGGCGACGACAGCCACCTGGAATGGACCGGGCAGGCGCCCGATGTCTCCGGGCCCGGCATCTTCAAGGGCCCGGCCACCGTCAGCGGCCTGTGCATCATCCCACCGTGCCCGAAGCCGCCGGTTTACATGATCGACTTTTCCACCCTGCCCGAAGCGCCGCCCGGCTCCGACGCAGACCGGATCGCGCGCGGGCTCGCGCCGCGGGGGAGCCAGTACGACGATGGGGAGCCGCAGAGCGAAAAGGCGGCACCTGCGGCGGCTCCTGAAGCGGAGCCGGAGGACGAATCGCCGGACAATCCGGACGGATGATCGGTCAGTCCATCAGGATTGGCATGGCGAGCGGTGGCTCGACGATGCTGGGCGATCCCTTCAGCCGTTCGCGCGCATCGCGGATGTTGCGCGCAGGCGCCTTGTGCGTGACCAACGCGATGGTGATCCCCGCCTCTTCCGGGCCGACACTCTCGCCTTCCTGGATCAGGCTCTGGATGCTCACCCGTGCATCGCGCATCGCGGCGGCAAGTTCGGCCAGCACGCCCGGGCGGTCTGCCACGACGAAACGCAGGTAATAGCGTGCCTCGCGCTCACCCGAATCGGCACACGCGGTCTGCACGAGCGACGAAGTCGGCACGCCGAACGCAGGGCGGGCGTCACCGCGAGCCAGCGCCACCACGTCGGCTACGATCGCGCTGGCGGTCGATTCGCTGCCTGCGCCCGCGCCCTGGATCAGGATCGGCCCTGCATAGTCGCTTTGGGCGAGGACCGCGTTGGTCGGTCCGTCGATTGCGGCCAGTGGATGATCGGCAGGCAGCAGACATGGGCGGACGCGCTGGAGCAGGCGCGCAGGCACACCGTCTTCGCGTTCCAGATCGGCCATCGCAACGAGCCGCACCGAATAGCCAAGCCGTTCGGCCTGCACGATATCGGCGGCGCGGATATCCTGGATGCCCTCAACCTCGACCTCGCCGAAATGCGGGCGCACACCGAATCCCAGCGCTGCCAGGATCGCGAGCTTGTGCGCCGCATCGCCGCCGCCCACGTCCAGCGTCGGGTCAGCTTCGGCGTACCCCAGCCGCTGCGCCTCGCTCAGGACGGCATCGAAGTCTTCTCCCTGCCGCTCCATCGCGGAAAGGATGTAGTTGCTGGTTCCGTTGAGGATGCCTTCAATCCGGTCGATCCGGTTCCCGACCAGCCCTTCGCGCAGGGTCTGCAGGATCGGCGTACCGGCGCACACCGCTGCTTCGAACAGGAGTGCAGCGCCTTTCGCTTCGGCCGTCTGCGCAAGGGCGAAGCCGTGTTCGGCAATCATCGCCTTGTTTGCGGTGACGACAGATCGGCCCCGGCCAAGCGCGCGTTCGGCGAGCGTGAGTGCAGGTCCTTCGCTCCCGCCGATCACCTCGACCACCGCATCGAGGCCATCAAGATCCGCCAGCGCGACCGGATCGTCGCACCATGTATACGAAGCAAGGTCGATGCCGCGGTCTCGTGACCTGTCGCGCGCGCTCACCGCAGCGACCTCTATCGGACGTCCGGCGCGCATGTGCAGCAGGTCGGCATTGTCGGCCAGCAGGCGCAGCACGCCCGTGCCCACAGTGCCCAGCCCTGCGATTCCCAGTCTGAAAGCTTCGCTCATGCTGCAGTGCGATGCGATGCGGCCTGCCCGAACGCAAGCCCTCGCGGCACAATCAGCGGGGGAGGATCAATATTGCAGGGTCGGCGGCTCGCGCAGGCGCACGCACGATCCCAGCTGCGCGATCACGAAGCGGTAGTCGTCGCTTGCCCGGGCCCGGTCTGCGGGTTCGCGAGCCAGATTGGCTTCGCTGGGCAGGGAGAGCGGAAGCGCACAGGTCAGGCGATAATAGGCCAGCGAGCCGGGTTCGGGCACGCGCACGGCCTGGTCGACGATCTCCGAGAACGACACGCCCCATACGGGCGCCATGCCGGGGCGACGCACCACACTGATCGCGGCCGGATCATTATTGACCGTATCGAGGAAGATCTGGGTCTCCGATTCGCCAACCAGAGTGCCGGCGACCGACAGCGCATCGCGCACACCCGTGATTCGCGGCGCTGCGTTGGGCGCGACCAGCTGTTCCAAAATGAGACGAGTGCGGGCTTCCAGCGCCTCGCTCCACAGCAGCTGCGCATCGGGTGCGACCAGTTGCAGCTCGCTCGGGCGGCCGGGGACGGCGCGTGCAAACAGCAGGACTTCCTTCTTGCGCAGCTTCGCTTTGCGGCCTGTTGCGTCGAGCGGGAGATCGACCAGGTAACGCACCCGCTCGCCCAGCGGTGTGTTGCCCGCAATCAGGTTCTGCGTGTCCGCCTCAATGTAGTAGCGTGCATAGCCCGGACGCAGGCCGGGCGCGCGCTCTGGCGCTACATCGCTCTGCCGCCGCACTTTTGCACGCACGACGAGATCGGCATAATCCGCCAGATCGATCAGGTCTGCGTCGCTGGCGCGCTGGGTCGAGGCGGAGGCCTGAGCAGGAGCCTGAGCCGAGAGCGTGGCGGGAATCGCCGCGCAGACAGCTAAAGCGCAAGCGGGGATGAAAGAGGCGAGGAACTTCACGGCGCTCTCCGGGGTTGTGTTTGTCGGGACCCTACCTGGGTTTCTACGACAGAATTTTCAGGTTGGAGACACATTATCTTGTGAATCCTGACTGAACCGACAAAGGGTTTGCAGAGGGTAAGCATCCTGTTTAAGACCCGGCCGGTCTGGGTCGACGGTATGAAATTACCCGGACACGGCCCCATCGGCTATAATGATTACGGCTTCGGCTTGCCCGGAGACGCAATCGGATTGGCAGTTGGAGTCGGAAAAAATCGCCGTCCGGTGCAGCCGCCGGACATGATCGCCGGGCCGCGCCCGGTGCTTGATGGAGTGATGCGACTGCATGGCTTATTCAGACCAACAGATGAGTGGCAGCAAGCTTGTCTCGATCATCATCGTTGCTCTCATTCATGTTGCCATCGGCTACGTCCTGATTACCGGCCTGGCTTATTCAGCCGTCAAGAAGGCCGTTGAGCGGGTGACGACAGTCGATATTGAGGACGAACCACCACCCGAGCCGGAGGAGCCCCCGCCCCCGCCGCCAGATCAGCCGGTGCCGGAAACGTCGCCACCGATCGTGGTGCCCAGGCCGCCGGTTAATCTGAACCAGCGCCCGCCGGATATGCGGAGCACGGATCAGATCGTGCAGCGCGATGTGGTGCAGCGCGAGGTGTTCGATCCGGGCCCCCCAAGCCCGCCGCCCCCGCCGCCCCCGCCGCCCCCACCTCCTCCGCCGCCACCGCTGCGCCCGACGAACAACCAGAGTTCGTGGATCACGCAATCGGACTACCGGTCGAGCTGGATCAGCCGCGATTACAACGGCACCGTGTCCTACTCCCTGACGATCGGCAGCAATGGCCGCGTGACAGGATGTTCGATCACCGGGGGCAGCGCTCCCAGCGAACTGAAGGATGCAACCTGCCGTCTCGTAAGCCGGCGCGCGCGCTTCAGCCGCGACGGCACGTTCTCGGGCCAGGTGCTCTGGCAGATCCCGAACTGAGCGGTTGGGCAGTTTTCGATTGGGCGCGCGATTGCGAGACGCTTAGACAAGGAAGCGCGCCGGGTTTTTGTAAGTAGACATTTGTTTTTGAAGAGGACTTCGTGATGATGATCAATCTTTTGGCGGCCGCCACCGGCGAAGGTCCGCAGACCGAATTCGGGTTTATGGAAGCGATGGAACAAGGCGGCCCGATCGCCTGGTCCATCCTGGGCGTTCTGGTGATTATGTCGGTCGGCTCGTTCTACATCCTGATTACCAAGCTGCTCGAGCAGAACCGGGTTCTTGGCCAGTACAAGAAGGTGCGTAACCAGTTCTGGCGCACCAACTCGCTGGAAGAGGGTGCGACCAAGCTCGACAAGAACAGCGCATGGCGCCAGATGGTCGACGATAGCATCGCCGCACAGGCGTCGCACGGCAAGATGACCGACAGCCTCGAAGCGCATGACTGGATGCATGGTTCGCTGGAACGTTCGCAGGATGCGATCATGTCGCGCCTCAACGGCGGCCTCGCCTTCCTCGCCACGGTCGGTGCAACGGCACCGTTCGTCGGTCTGCTCGGTACGGTTATCGGTATCTACCGCGCGCTGATCAACATCGGTCTCGCCGGTTCGGCCTCGATCGACAAGGTCGCCGGCCCGGTCGGTGAAGCGCTGATCATGACCGCCATCGGTCTGCTCGTCGCTGTTCCCGCGGTGTTCGCCTACAACTGGCTGCAGTCGCGCAACAAGAAGATTGCCGAACTGCTGACCGGTTTCTCGACCGACCTGCTGGCATACATCAATTCGAACGGTGGTGTTCGCCCGATGACTGCCGCTTCGGCGCAGCAGGCCGCCAAGACCGCCAAGAAGTAAGCCGATCCGGGGCCGCGTGGCGCGTTTGCCGCTCTCGCGGTCCCGATCAGCTCTCTCATTGGCCAATTAACGGATAGGACGCAGACCATGGCGATTTCCACGGGAGGCGACGGCTCAACGCCGATGGCAGACATCAACACCACTCCGCTGGTGGACGTCATGCTGGTGCTTCTCATCATCTTCCTGATTGCGGTTCCGGTCGCGATTCAGACGATCGAGAAGCTCGAAATTCCGATCTTTGCATCGGTCGAATCGGAGGACAAGGTCGAGAACCTGCTGATTACGGTCAGCACGACCGACGCCGAAGGGCGCACTGCCGGGCCGATCCAGTCGGGCTTTACCGGCGCGATCCGCGATGGCGAGTGCCGCGTGTACATCAACGGCACGACCGCAGTGTCGTCCGAGGAACTCTACGATCAGGCCTTCGAGCGTCTGGACAACATCGTCCAGCGTGCTGGTGGCCCCGAAGCGATCATGGAAGACCCGGAACTGATCCCGCAGGTGCACATTCGTGGCGACGTCAACGCCCCTTGGCGCTGCGTGGCCGGTACGATCTACAACGTCCAGGCCGCCGGTTATCCGACCGTCGGGTTCATCTCGAACCCGGTCGATCCGAACGGCTGATCTGGCCCGGCCAAGAATTTAGGAGACCACAACCATGGCTATGTCAGGCGGCAGCGATGATGGCGCGCCGATGATGGAAATGAACATGACGCCGTTGATCGACGTCCTGCTCGTTCTCCTCATCATGTTCATCATCACGATTCCCGTGGCCACCCACGCGGTTAATATCGACCTGCCCACGCCCAACCCCGATCCGCCGCCGGAAAATCAGATCGACCCGATCAAGAACAAGATCGTGCTGACCCAGCAGGGCGAAATCCTGTGGAACGGCGACTCCATCGACCAGAGCGAACTGGTGCGTAACCTGGAGATCACCAAGGGCATCGATCCGGAGCCCGAACTGCAGTTCGAGCCGGAACCGCTGGCCAGCTACGATCTCTCGGCGCGCACGCTGAACGTCATCAAGGCGTCGGGCGTCACCCGCTTCGGCTTTGTCGGCAACGAGCAGTATCGCGAGTTCGGCAAGTAAGGTCGGGCACAGACAAGGGTCGCATCGCGGTGCAGCCAGCGATCAGGGGGCGGAGTAATCCGCCCCCTTTTTCGTGCCTGCTGGAGATTGACGTTCTGTTGCGCTAATCTCTTCCATGCAGGCCGAACGGTCGGCCTCGTGATGGGAGAGTGACAATGGCCTTTGCTCAGTCAGAGCGCCCCGCATCCACCCACATGGGCGACATGAACATGACGCCGCTCATCGATGTGCTGCTGGTGCTCCTCATCATGTTCATCATCACCATTCCGCTCACCACGCATACGACTGATGTCGATGTAGGCGCCGGAGAGGCCGGCCCGATCGTGGATCGCGTGATCAACAAGGTCGTGGTGACCGAAGGCGGCGCCGTACTCTGGAACGGCGATCCGGTTTCGCAGGCCGAACTCGACACCAATTTGCTGATCGCCAGCCGCCTGAGCCCCGAACCCGAGCTGCAGTACGAACCCGAAGCCAACGCAAGCTATGCGCTTTCGGCACGCACCATGCAGACCATCCACGCCTCCCCGGTCACGCGGTTCGGCTTCGTCGGGAACGAGAAATACCGCAAATTCGCGGCCGATTGAAACGCGTAGAGGGCCAATGGCGGCGCCAACGTGTCGCGGAAAACAAAGCTGGCTGACGGCGAGAATTGCCGTATGGGCAATACCATGTCGATCGCTGACGGCTACGCCCTCACCTACCGGATCCCGTCAATGGCGGACTATTTGCGCCTGCGCGAAGAGGCTGGCCTCACCCCGCGAGACGAAGCCGCTGCAAGCGCCGGTCTGCCCAATAGCTTCATCGCCGTCGTGATTGAGCACGAAGGCGAAGCCATCGGCATGGGCCGCATAGTTGGCGACGGGGCGCTGTTCTTCCAGATTGTCGACATCGCGGTCCTGCCTGCACACCAGGGCAAGGGGCTCGGCAAGGCGATCATGCAGGCATTGATGGAAAGGCTGGCAGAGCGAGCTCCGGGCCGCGCCTATGTGAGCCTGATTGCTGACGGGGATGCGAGCCATCTCTATGCCGGATATGGTTTCGAGCCAGTCGCACCCAAGTCGCAGGGCATGGCCATGTGGCTCGATCCCGCGGACGGCTGAACGGGGGTTAGTCCCCGCGCATGGCATCGCCTGCCAGCGTCTCTGCCTCCAGCAACAGCTCATCGTCGACCGATCCCTGCGGCACCGATTCGCGTCCGATCATAACCATGACCGGTACGGCCAATGGGCTGACCCGGTCCAACTGGACATGGACCAGGTCCGCTTGCGCCCGGTCGAGTAGGTCGCCGAGCCGCCCGACATCGGTCAGCCGCTCACGGGCATCGGCCCAGGCGGCTTCCAGCAGCACATGCTCCGGCTCATACTTGCGCAGCACGTCGTAGATCAGATCGGTCGAGAAGGTGACCTGCTTGCCGCTCTTGCGCTTGCCCGGATGCTGCCGCTCCACCAGTCCGCCGATCACCGCCACTTCGCGGAAGCTGCGCCGCAGCAGGTGCGAATCCTGTACCCAGTCGACGAATTCGTGCGCTAGGATATCCGGCGACAGAAGCGGGGTCGGATCCTCTACCGGCTTCAGGCCCCACACCGCGAGAGAATAATCGTTGGCGACGAAGCCGCCGGGCATCAGCCCGCGTTCCTCCATCCGCTTGGTAATCAGCATGCCGAGCGACTGGTTCGCGTTCCAGCCCACGAACGTATAATAGACGCTGTAATGCCGCTCGGCGCGGGGAAAGCTCTCGACCAGCAGGTTGTCCGGCCCCGGCATTTCGCTGCGCCAGTCCTGCATTTCCAGCCATTCGCGCACATCGTCGGGAAAGCGCGCCCAGCCTGCCCGATCGACCAGCATGGTGCGCACCCGGTCCGCCAGATGCGTGGTCAGCGGCATGCGCGCACCGCCATAGCTCGGGATCATCGCCGCCTTCGCCGATGCGCGCACGATCACTTCCATATCGCGCAGCTGCTCCACTTCCACTGTGGTACCCGCGAACTGGAACGTATCGCCAGCGGAGAGCTGCGCGGCAAACCGCTCCTCCACCCGGCCGAGCGAACGCCCGTTGCGAAAGCGCACTTCCAGCATCTCGGCATCCATGATGATGCCCGCGTTGAGTCGGTGCCGTGCAGCGTGCTGCGGGTGGGTGAGGCGCCATTCACCACTCCTGTCGCGCACAATGCGCTGGAACCGGTCATAGGCTTTGAGGGCATAGCCGCCGGTCGCGACGAAGTTCAGCACCCGCGCGAAGACTTCTTCATCCACCCAGGCGAACGGCAGGCAGCTCCGGACCTGTGCGAGCAAATCCGCCTCCTCGAATGGCGCGGCGCACACGCACGCCATCACGTGCTGGGCGAGCACGTCCAGCCCGCCGGGGCGGAAATCCTCCCCGTCGCGCTGGCCTTCATCGACCGCATCCTTGGCGGCCTGCGCTTCGAGGAATTCGAACCGGTTGCCCGGCACCAGCAGCGCGCGGCTGGGCTGGTCGAGCCGGTGATTCGCACGCCCCACACGTTGCAGAAGACGCGAGGAACCCTTGGGCGCACCCATCTGCACCACGCAATCGATATCGCCCCAGTCGACGCCCAGGTCGAGGCTGGCTGTGGCGACCAGCGCGCGCAGCTCGCCTGCCGCCATTGCACCGTCAAACTTCTCGCGCGCCTCGCGGCTCAGCGAGCCGTGGTGGATGCCGATCGGCAGCTTGTCCTCGTTCACATCCCACAGGTGCTGGAAGATATATTCGGCGAGGAAGCGGGTATTGGTGAAGACCAGCGTGGTGCGGTTCTGGCGCAGGATGTCGTAAAGCTGCGGGATCGCCCAGGTCGCCGCATGGCCGCCCCACGGCACACGGTTCTCGTCCGGCAGGAGGATTTCGACATCCGGCGGCGCACCCGGCTCGCCCTGCACCAGCGCAACCCGGTCTATCTCCCCCCACGGGGCCAGCCACGCGCGAAACCCCTCCTGGTTAGCCACCGTGGCGGACAGCGCGGCGCGCTGCATATCGGGCGCAATCGCCTGCAAACGCGACAGGCTCAGCGCGAGCAGGTCACCGCGTTTGCCCGTCGCGAAGGCATGAATCTCGTCCACGACGATCCGCCGAACGCCGGCGAACATCTCGAAACTTTCGGGATAGGACAGGAGGAGCGAAAGGCTTTCGGGCGTAGTCAGCAGCACATGGGGCGGCTTGTCCCGCTGCCTCCGTTTGCGATCGGACGAGGTATCGCCGCTGCGCGTTTCGACGCTGATGGGCAGTCCCATCTCCTCGATCGGAGCGAGCAGGTTGCGCGCCACGTCCTGCGCAAGGGCTTTCAGCGGCGAGACGTAAATCGTGTGCAGACCTTCCGGCGGTTTTGCGCCGCCCAGCCGAGACGGAGTGAAAGTCGCCAGGGTGGGCAGGAAACCTGCCAGCGTCTTGCCCGCGCCCGTATCGGCGACCAGCAGCGCATGATCGCCCCGGTCGCTGGCCTCCAGCATGGCACGCTGGTGCTCGCGGACGCGCCAACCACGCCCGGCGAACCAGTTTTCGATTTCAGGCGGTACGCCGGTGCCCGTCATGCAGTTCCAACGCACAACAGGCGCGTTGGAGCCGAGCCTCTATTCGGCGGCAGCATCCTCCATCGCATCGGCTGCATCATCGGCCGCCGAATCGATCGCGTCGTCATCTTCATCGATTGTCGGCTCCCAAGCGTCTTCGATCATAACCTCTTCTTCCATTGCTTCGGCCATCGCCATGCTTTCGCGCAGCATGGTCTGCTCGACACCAAGCAGCGCGGCGGCACGGCGCTGCTCGGAAGGCGTCAGGTCGTCGTAGCGGCGCGGCTCTGGCAGGCCATTACCCTCATTGCTCTCAATAGCCTCGACCACTTGCGGCAATCGTTCGAGCAATGTCGGAACCGACTGCATCATTCCCGCGATGACATGCTTGTCGGCCTGCACGGGCAGGCTTTGCGCAGCATATTTCGCTCCGGTCGGGGTGGCGAAAAACGCGTTCAGTTCGGCCAGCTCGGCGTCCGTAAAGCGCGCGGCGTAAGCTTTCGAGAGGCCTTCGCGCATGCCCGGTTCGATGATCTCGAACACTTCGCCCACCAGAGCGGTGACCTTGGACATGTCCGCAGTTGCGCGCTCTTCGTGCACGGGATCGAAAATGGCGGTCAACTCACTACGCTCTTCGCTGCTCAGGCTACCGGTCTGGTCGGTCGACAGGCCTGTATAGATCGCCAGATCGTCGGCACTCATCCCACCGCCCATTTTCGCCATTTCGAAGATGGGGCTGGTGAACGAATCCAGCATCTCGGTCATCATCGCGCCATAGACGCCCTCGGGCACGAGCGACCCGGCGACCTGTTGGGCCTGAGGAAGCCGCGCTTCGGCATCGGCAGTCAGGGGGTCCGCCTGAAACATGGTAGAGATCAGCGCCCCGATGATGGCCATCGCGAAGGGGTTGTCCTCGTCAGCGCCCATGCCGAAGAAATCGTCCTCGCCCTCGTCACCCTCGTCCGCCTCATGGACCTCGATCGTGACCTTGGGCGGGTCTTCCGCCGTATCCTGAGCCAGACCCGGTTGCGAAATGGCCAGCGATCCGATCGCTGCGGCGGCGATTGCGTATTTCTTCATGACGGTCCCCCTTCGTCTTCAAGATATCGAGAATTCAGTGCCCAGCCTGCGGCCCGCGTTCGAGGCCGGACAGCGCAAGTTGCTGGTCGATCTGCTCCATCAGGCGTGCGAGCCCATCCTCGCTGTCGCTCTCGGCGCGCGCGACCAGCACATCCTGCGTGTTCGAGGCGCGCAACAGCCACCAGCCATCCTCGGTAGAGACTCGCACGCCATCGGTACCATCGACTTGCGCAGGGCTATCCGCAAGCCGCGCCTTGACCTCTTCGATCGCAGCGAACTTGCGGGCTTCGTCGACCTGGAAGCGCATTTCGGGCGTGTTGACCATGGCGGGCATTGTGCCGCGCAGCTGCGTAACCGACTGGCCCAGCCGGGCTGCCGCAGCGATCAGGCGCACGCCCGCGTAAAGCGCGTCGTCGTAGCCGTAATAGGTATCCGCAAAGAACACGTGGCCGCTCATTTCGCCCGCCAGCGGAGAGCCTGTTTCCTTCATTTTGGACTTAATCAGCGAGTGGCCGGTCTTCCACATCAGCGGCTTGCCGCCGTGGCTTTCGACATGATCGAACAGCGCGCGGCTGGCCTTCACATCCGCAATAATCGTCGCGCCTGCGCGGCGTTGCAGCAGATCCTGCGCATAGATCATCAGCAGCTGGTCGCCCCAGATCACGCGGCCTTCACCGTCGATCGCGCCGATCCGGTCTCCGTCACCATCGAAAGCGACGCCGAAATCGAGATTCTTCTTGGCGACCAGTGTGCGCAGATCGGCCAGATTCTCCTCGACGGTGGGATCGGGATGATGATTGGGGAAGGTACCATCGACCTCCGAATACAAAACGTGATGTTCGCCGGGCAGCTTCTCGACGAGTTGTTCGAGCGCAGGGCCGGCAGCGCCATTACCCGCATCCCAGCCGATCTTCAGGTCCGCGAGCGCGGCCCGGTCGATCCCGTCGAGCCCTTCGAGCAGTCGCTCGACATAGGTATCGAGCAGGGGGCGCTCGCTCACCGAACCATTGCCATCCTCCCAATCGCCCGCTGCGGCGATCTCTCCCAGCCGCTGGATATCCGCGCCGAAGAACGGTCGGCCCTGAAACACCATTTTGAAGCCGTTGTAATTGGGGGGATTATGGCTGCCGGTTATCTGTATCCCGCCATCCACTTCCTCCGCTGACGCTTCTGCGAAGTACAGCATCGGCGTGGCGCCCAGCCCGATCCGCACCACGTCGCATCCGCTTGCTGTCAGGCCTTCGACCAGCGCATGTTCGAGCATGGGCGAACTTTGCCGCCCATCATATCCAACCGCGACAGTGCTGCCGCCCGCACGCCGCAGCAACGTGCCGAAGCTTCGCCCGATTGCCCGCGCATCGTCGGCTTCCAGCGTTTCGCCGATGATGCCGCGAATATCGTATTCGCGCAGGATGGTCGGGTCGAACGTGTGGCTCATGGTTGTCTCGCAGTGTCGGGAAGGTTGTCGATCAAGGTATCGCGCGCAGCGTTGGCTTCATGCACCTGGGCGTTGGTGCCGCCCATGTCGGGATGGACCTGCCGCACGAGCCGCTTGTGCGCTTCGATGATCTGCGCGTGGCTCGCCTCCGCCGAAACGCCGAGCAGCTTGCGCGCACGAAAGACCTGCTGCGCGCGCGTCGGCTTGGGGGCGAGGAAATCCCACGGCCATTTCCCGAACGCCCAGCGGCACACCACGCTGAGCAGGGCTGCGAGGATCAGGAACTTGATCATGCGGCCTCCAGCGCCCGATTAGCCCCTTCGGGGATCGGTAGGCGCAGGTTGTGCACCAGCTCGCGCAGTTCCTGCCGCGCGACGAGGTGGCTGGTACCCAGATCGCCGAGATAGCCCTTGTCGAGCAGCGTGAGCCCTGAGGGGAACAGTTCGCGGTAGATCACACGCTCGGACAGCCCGGAAGAAATGCGAAAACCCACGCGCTTGCTCAACTCGGTCAGCGCACGCTCGATCCGCACCATGTTGCGCGCTTCGGTGTGGCCGGTGCGGTTGCGCACGACGACCCAGTCCATTTGCGGCCGGTCCTGCTCGATCGCGGTCTTGCTGCGCGCCAGCCGCGCTTCCCAGATCAGCTCGGCATAGAAGCTGAGGCGACGCACCTTGAAGCTTTCCGCATCGACCTGGCCGATCAGGTCGAAATCTACGAAGCTGTCGTTCAGCGGTGTGACCAGCGTGTCGGCTTCCTTGGCGACATGGCGCGCGAGCGGGTCGTCGCGCCCGGGAGTGTCGAAGATCAGGAAGTCGACGTCTTGCGAAATCTCCTTCGTCTTTGCTTCCAGCGCTGCTTCATCGCCATCGGAGAAAACGGTGCAGGCCGCGGTTGGCAGCGAAATCTTGCGCCGTCGCGCCGTTTCGTCGCGATTTTCGAAATAGCGGTCCATGGTGCGCTGGCGATGGTCGAGGTCGATCGCCGCCACACGCGCACCCTGGTATGCCAGCGCCACGGCCACGTGCACTGCTGTGGTCGACTTGCCGGTCCCGCCCTTTTCGTTGGCGAAGACGATGCGGTGGGGGCGGCGGGCAGTCACTTGAGGTGCGATCCTTCTTCAAATTCGGTACGGGGCCGATTGCGAGGCGGGCACCCACGCGGCTAGGCCGACACCTGAATCGTCTATCGGAGGGCCCCGGGCCATGCAATCGACCATGCGAACCATTCACCGGCTCGACCAGCTTCGCAACGAAATCGCCAGCTTGCGGGCCGAGGGAGAGAGCGTTGCGCTGGTGCCGACGATGGGCGCACTGCACGAAGGACACCTGACGCTCGTCCGCGCGGCCCTGAAGCAGGCAAACCGCGTGGTCGTGTCGATCTTCGTCAATCCCACGCAATTCGGACCGAACGAGGATCTGGATGCCTATCCGCGCACGCTGGAGGCGGATTCGGCCTTGTTGGAGCAGGAAGGTGTGGACCTGTTGTGGGCGCCCTCGGCCGACGAGATGTACCCCGATGGCTTCGCGACCAGCATTGGCGTGGACGGGGTCAGCGCCGATTTCTGCGGTGCCAGCCGGCCGGGTCATTTTGCGGGTGTCGCGACGGTGGTCTGCAAGCTGTTCAACCAGGTGCGGCCCGACGTGGCGCTGTTCGGAGAGAAGGACTGGCAGCAGCTGGCGGTGATCCGCCGGATGGGGCGCGATCTCGACCTGACGCTGCCACATGTCGATGCCATTATCGGCGTGCCGACGGTGCGCGAGGAAGACGGGCTCGCGCTCTCCAGCCGCAACCGGTACCTCGACGCCGAACATCGCACCAAGGCGGCCGCGCTACCTGCCGCAATGCGCGAGGCGATAGCGAAGATCGAGGGTGGCGAGCCCGTCGCACAGGCTCTCGCAAAGCTCGAGCAGGCGCTGCTTTCCGGTGGCTTTTCCAAAGTCGACTACGCTGCGCTCGCCGATGCGCAAACACTCAAACGGATCGATGCACTGGGTGACCGCCCTGCACGTCTGCTCGTCGCCGCGCATATCCAGAACACGCGGCTGATCGACAATATGGCGGTTCGTTCGGGATAGAGGCTTGGAGTTTGACCCTTGGTCGCGGCAGCCAAAGCGCGACTGCGCGTCGGCCGGTTAGGCCGTAAGCCAAGCGGGCCGGATGGCCCGCGCCCGGCGTTTGAGGGGCCAAACAAACACCCAAACCGCCCTGCGGCGGTTTGGAGCGGGTAAGGGGAATCGAACCCCTCTAGCCAGCTTGGAAGGCTGGAGCATTACCACTATGCTATACCCGCCCGCTGCGGCCAGCCTTTGCCACCAGCGCCCCTCCCCCGTCAATCGCTTCTGGACGCCTGCGCCATTCCTTCTTGGCCCGCGTGCACGAAATCGCCATGGAGGACGGCCATGGCGCGACTGACGCATCTTGACCGGCTGGAAGCCGAGGCGATCCACATCCTGCGTGAAGTGGTGGCCGAGCTGCGCAATCCTGTGATGCTCTATTCCGCGGGCAAAGACTCAGCAGTAATGCTGCACCTGGCGCGCAAGGCCTTCCACCCTTCCACACCTCCCTTCCCGCTCCTGCATGTCGATACGACATGGAAGTTTGCCGAGATGTACGCCCTGCGCGACCGCGCAGCGCATGCAGCGGGGATGGAACTGATCGTCTGGCAGAACCCCGAGGCGAAAGAACGCGGAATCAACCCGTTCGATCATGGCGCGCTGCATACCGACCTGTGGAAGACGCAAGGGTTGAAGCAGGCGCTGGACCACCACGGGTTCGACGCGGCCTTTGGAGGCGCGCGCCGCGACGAAGAGAAAAGCCGCGCGAAGGAGCGGGTGCTCTCGTTCCGTTCGGCCACGCATGCATGGGACCCGAAGAGCCAGCGACCCGAGGTCTGGAACCTCTATAACACGCGGTTGCATGCGGGCGAAAGCCTGCGCGCGTTCCCGCTATCCAACTGGACCGAGCTCGACATCTGGCAATATATCATGGCGGAGAGGATCGAGATCGCCTCGCTCTATTTCGCTGCACCGCGCCCGGTGGTGGAGCGCGATGGCCTGTTGTTGATGGTTGATGACAACCGCTTCCCGCTGACGAAGGGTGAGCAGGCGCAGACCCGTTCCGTCCGTTTTCGCACGCTCGGCTGCTACCCCCTCACCGGCGCAATCGAAAGCGAGGCCAGTTCTATCGAGGCGGTGGTGCAGGAGACGCTGCTGACCTCCAGCAGCGAACGGCAGGGCCGTGCGATCGACCGCGACGAGGGTGGCGCCGGAATGGAGAAGAAGAAGGCGGAGGGCTATTTCTGATGGCCGACGCCGCTGACCGCTCCTACCGCCCCGATGCTCTTATCGCACAGGATATTGGCGCGTATCTGGCACGCCATCGCGACAAGGACCTGCTGCGCTTCATCACATGCGGCAGCGTGGACGATGGCAAATCGACGCTGATCGGGCGGCTGCTTTACGACACGCAGCAGGTGTTCGAGGACCAGCTGGGCCAGCTCGCCAGCGACAGCGCTAAGGTCGGAACGCAGGGGCAGGCGCTCGATTTCGCACTGCTGGTCGACGGCCTCTCAGCCGAACGCGAGCAAGGCATCACGATCGATGTCGCTTACCGGTTCTTCGCGACCGAAAACCGCAAGTTCATCGTCGCCGACACGCCGGGGCACGAGCAATATACGCGCAACATGGTCACCGGCGCCTCCACCGCCGATGCCGCCGTGTTGTTGGTCGACGCGCGCAAGGGCGTGCTGAAACAAACGCGCCGCCACGCCTTCATCGCGCACCTGCTGGGAATCCGCCATGTGATTCTGGCAGTGAACAAGATGGACCTGGTCGATTACGATGCGGCCGTATTCGAGGCTGTGCGTGACGATTTCGTAGACTTCGCCAAAGCCCTCAACTTCAGCAATATCGCCGCCATTCCCCTCTCGGGTTTCAAGGGCGACAATGTTGTCAGCAGGTCCGAGCCGATGGGCTGGCACGATGGCCCGACCCTGATCGAACAGCTGGAAGCGATACCCTGCGGTCAGGCGGATGAGCGCGCTTTCCGCATGCCCGTGCAGTGGGTCAATCGGCCTTCGCAGGACTTTCGCGGGTTTTCGGGACTGGTCGGCGATGGCGCGATCCGGCCCGGCGATGCGGTGCGTATCCTGCCTTCAGGTGCGCAAAGCACGATCGATCGGATCGAGACATTCGAGGGGCCGCTGGACGAAGCGACCGCAGGGCAGGCGGTCACGCTCGTCCTGAAGGACGACGTCGATTGCAGCCGTGGCGACATCATCGCCTCGGCAGACGATCCCCCGCAGGTCGCGGACCAGTTCCGCGCGCACCTGGTGTGGATGGACCGCAAGGCGATGAAACCGGGGCGCGGCTACTGGCTGAAGCTCGGTACGCAGACGGTCACCGCGACGCTCCAGCCCCCCAAATATGCGATCGACGTAAACGACCCGACCGGATCGGGCGCGCATCTTGCAGCCAAGACGCTGGAATTGAACGATATCGGCGTTGTCGAACTGCGGACCGAACGCCCGGTTGTTTTCGAACCCTACGAAAGCAGCAAGGCGGTGGGCGGATTCATCCTGATCGACAAGGAAAGCAACGCGACCGCCGCCTGCGGAATGCTAGATTTCGCGCTGCGCCGCGCACAGAACGTCCATTGGCAACCAACCGATATCGGGCGCGAGCACCATGCGGCAATCAAGAACCAGAAGCCGCTGGTGCTCTGGTTCACCGGGCTTTCGGGTTCGGGCAAGTCGACCATCGCCAATGCCGTCGAGACCCGGCTCGCTGCGATGAACCGCCACACCTACCTGCTCGATGGCGACAATATCCGCCATGGGTTGAACAATGACCTGGGCTTTACCGAGGCCGACCGGATCGAGAATATCCGGCGCATCGGCGAGGTCGCAAAGCTGATGGCGGACGCCGGACTGATCGTTCTCACCGCCTTCATTAGCCCGTTCCGCGCCGAACGGCAAATGGTGCGCGAAATGCTGCCCGAAGGTGAGTTTATCGAGATTTTCGTCGATACACCGCTCGATGTCGCGGAATCGCGCGATGTGAAGGGCCTCTACAAGAAGGCACGCGCAGGCGAGATCAAGAACTTCACCGGGATCGACAGCCCGTACGAACCGCCCGAGCAGCCCGAGATCCGGGTCAACACGCTCGACATGACAGCTGATGAGGCAGCCGAACTGATTCTTTCGCGGATCATGCCACTTTGACGCGCGAAGTGTCGGACACGCAACTGGCAGCGCAGCTGGCGCACAAGGCGGGTGAAATTGCGCTCGCCCTGCGTGCGGAGGGCCTCCTGCAAGGTCGCGCGCTGGGCGATGCGGGAGACAAGGCGGCCAATGTCTTCCTGATGGCTGCCATTCGCCAGCACCGGCCCGCCGACGCCATCCTGAGCGAGGAGAGCGAAGACAGCGAAGCTCGTCTTGGTCATTCGCGCGTGTGGATCATCGATCCGGTCGACGGGACGCGCGAGTTTGCGGAAGGGCGGGATGACTGGGCGGTCCATGTCGGGCTCGCCGTGGACGGGATAGCGCAGATCGGCGCGGTCGGCTTGCCCGCATTGGGCAAGGTATTGAGCAGCGATGTGGACACGCGCACTCAACCGCATCCCGTAACGGGCAAGATCGCCGTCAGCCGCAGCCGACCGCCGGCCGAGGCCCGGAAAGTAGTCGACCAGCTCGGGATGGAGCTCCTGCCGATGGGTTCGGCGGGCGCGAAGGCAATGGCTGTGGTCCGCGGCGAGGCAGACGCATACCTGCACAGCGGCGGGCAGCATGAGTGGGATAATTGCGCGCCGGTCGCGGTCGCCGCAGCGCACGGATTGCATTGCTCGCGGATCGACGGGTCGCCGCTACGCTACAACCAACAACACCCTTCGCTTCCGGACCTTCTGATCTGTCGACCGGAGCTGGCGGATCCGATGCTGAAGGCAATCGCGCGCTAGGACGCAGGCCTTTTCGCAGCGCCGCCATTGCTGCCGGATTTGGCAGCGCCCTTCTCCGGAGCCGATCCCGGCGGGCCCGCAGGCGCAGGCTCGGCAACAGGGCCCGGATCGGGGATGGTCGCGCCCTCTGGCACCAGGATAGTGACTTCGACCCGGCGATTGGCTGCGCGGCCACGCTCGTTCGGCTCACCATTGGGCAACAGATTGGGCTGGATCGGGTTCTGCCCGCCGAAGGGGATGATTCGGATCGCATCCTCGTCCAGCCCGCGCTTTTCCAGCCAGTCGGCGACCGCCTGAGCACGCTCCTCCGAAATGCGCATGTTCACGGCGTCAGAGCCCCCGGCATCGCTGTGGCCGCGCAGGATTACGCGCTCGACCTGCTTCCACTGATCGGTCTCGAGCATGGCCCTAAGCTCGGCGAGCGCTTCGTCGCTCAGTTCAGAACCACCCTCGCCGAAGGGGATTGTCGCCCGCAATGGCTCGAGCGGGATCGGTGGCCGTTCGACCTCGATCTCGGGCCGAATGATCGAAGCCGTCTCGGTTTCCTCTCCATCGATGGCTTCGTCCATGGTCGGCACAGGCTCGGGCACCGGTGCCGGTTCGTCCGAATCGCAGGCCGCCAAGACGGCTGCCAGAGCTAGAATTGTCATCCGGCCACGCATGGCCACCTCTCCCTTGATTGCTTCCTTCATGCCGGCTTCGCCTGTCCGGCCTTGGCCTCACGCTTGGCCGATTCCGCCTCGGCCCTTTTAAGCTGTTGCGGTGAATAGGTTATAACGATGTCGCCCGCGCGCGGCTCCGGCTTTGCCGCATGGGTGAAGAACCGCATCGTCCCGTTTTCCCGTAGCAGCAGGAGCATATGCGCCTGGTCGCCCAGCTTTTCACGCGCATCGGCAATCGTGAATTCGTCGGTCAGCTTGGTGCGGCGGAATGTCCAGCCTTCCTGCTGCCTTTGCTCGACTTCACCCACGCCGAAGCCCGATTCGAACAGCGCACGCCCACGCAGGGAGCCGGGCAGCGCGCGGCGATCGTCGTCCACCGCTTCGCCCAGCTGGTACACGCTATCGCGCCCGATCTCGTGCGCGAACTCGTTGCACACCAGCGCATTATAGGCCTCGTTCTCGGTCGCGGCGACCAGTACCTGATAGGGGTTGAGATCGAGGTTGTGCTCGGTTGCCTCGTTGAGGATTTCGCCGTGGTAGAAGGGCAGGCCCTCACGCCGGGCCGCGGCCAGCCGCTGCCAGCTGGAATCGACGATCATCACCGGCGTTTTCAGTTCGTGCATCTGTTTCGCGAGGGCAATGGTCCACGAGGTGCTGCCTGCGATCAGGAGACCCGGCCTGCTGGTGCCCCGAACCTTGAGCGCCTTGGCCACGATATCGACGGTAAACCCGTGCGCCACGATCGTGGCCACGACGACCGCGAAGCTGAGGCCGATGAGCACGTTTCCGTCGCCATAGCCCAATTCGTTCAGGCGCAGCGCGAACAGGCCGGAGATCGCGACCAGCACGATCCCGCGCGGCGCGATCCAGGCGACGAACAGCCGCTCGTTCCAAGGGATCGGGCTGCCAAGCAGGCTGATCAGCACGGTCGCGGGGCGGACGAAGAACAGCAGGACCAGCAGGAAGGCGCCGAAACGCCAGTTGAGATATTGCAGGTCCTCGTAATTGAGCGATGACGACAGCAGGATGAAGATGCCCGAGACGAGCAGGACCGCGATATTCTCCTTGAACGGGTGAATGCTGCGCAGGCTCGACACATCCATGTTGGCCAGCGCCACACCCATCACGGTCACTGCGACGAGGCCGGCCTCGTGCTCGATCATGTTGCTGACCACGAAAACCGCGATCACCATCGAGAAGAGGACCGGCACCTTGAGATATTCGGGTACCGCGCCGCGCGGGAAAAGATACGCGATCAGCCACGCAGCCGCGTAGCCGATCAGGCCGGAGATCACCGCGGCCACAATCAACGGCGGCACGACTTCGAACAGCGATGCGCCCGGAGCCTCCGCCACCTTGCGGAAATATTCGTAGGCAATCACCGCACACAGCGCGCCGGTGGGATCGTTGACGATGGCTTCCCACTTGAGGATCGATGCAGGCCGCGTCTGCACGTTGGATTGGCGCAACAGGGGCAGCACCACGGTTGGCCCGGTCACCACCAGGATCCCGCCAAACAGGATCGCGACGGGCCAGACGATACCCGCGACATAATAGCCGGTAACCGCGCCCAGCGCCCAGCCCACGATCACGCCGAGGGTCGCCAGCCGCCAGACCGCGCTGCCCGAATGTCGC